>JBJKQP010000022.1:0-6913 GCA_046705105.1 Ignavibacteriaceae bacterium
TCTCAAGCACAAAATTCCTCCATGCTGGTCAAGAAGAATAAATAAAAAAGATCGCCTAGTATACAGAATCAAAAAAAATCAAATAGAAATTGTCTCAATTTTAGGACATTACAATTAATTATGAAAAAAAATAATAAAATAACTGCCGGCAAACGCGGCGATAACGTCCGCTCCGATTGCTACATTGAAATCGAATTAAAAAGAAGCGGCGGAATAAAACTTGATATTATAAGTAAAGTTGCTTCTATGTACGGCGAATCTATAAAAGAACAGATTAAGAAAATGTGCCGGTTCTTTGGAATTAAAAACGCGAATATTTTAATAGAAGACAACGGAGCACTTCCTTTTGTTTTGGCTGCCCGTTTTGAGTCGGCAGTTAACCGCTTATTCACTGATAACAAAAAAGAATTCCTACTGCCGTTTAATAAAAATAATCTTTACAAAACTTCAAAAGACAAACTAAGAAGAAGCAGGCTTTATCTTCCCGGCAACGAACCGAAATTTTTTCTTAATGCAGGTCTTCATAAACCGGACGGAATTATTCTGGATCTTGAAGACAGCGTTTCTCATTCGGAAAAATCCGCTGCACAATTAATTGTAAGAAATGCATTGCGGAGTGTAGATTTTTACGGTTCCGAAAGAATGGTTAGAATTAATCAACTGCCGAATGGGCTAAATGATTTAAAATTCATAGTTCCTCATAATGTGCATATAATATTAATTCCTAAATGTGAATCTGCGCAGCAGGTTATTGATGTTGAGAACGAAGTTAATCTTTTGAAAAAAGAATACAAAATTAAAAATGAAATTTATTTTATGCCGATAATCGAAAGCGGATTAGGAATAATTAAAGCATATGAAATAGCATCCGCATCAAAAAATAACTGTGCGCTTACAATCGGACTAGAAGATTATACTGCAGATCTCGGTACTCAGCGTACGCTTGAAGGTAGGGAAAGTTTCTTTGCCAGATCGATGATAGTAAACGCTGCAAAAGCTGCCGGCATTCAGGCGATAGATACCGTCTTTTCGGATGTTGGTGATATGGAAGGATTAAGACAAAGTGTTCTGGAAGCTAAATCACTAGGCTTTGAAGGTAAAGGATGCATACATCCGAGACAGGTTAAAGTTGTGCATGAAGAATTTGCACCCGGCAAAGACGAAATTGATAAAGCAAAAAAAATTGTTCTTGCATTTGAAGAAGCAGAAAAAAAAGGGCTTGGGGTTGTTTCCCTTGGGAGTAAGATGATAGATGCACCTATTGTTAAAAGGGCTCACAGTGTAATACACCTGGCTCTTCTTAATAATTTATTAAACGAAAATTGGAGGGAAGAATAATAGTAATTTATAGTCATTTGTAGTCATTAGTTGTCATTAAAAACGCTTGTTGTAGAGTTATATGATACAATAAAACGGGAGGTTATAATGAAGTTAGAAGAATTACAAGTCTATCAGCTATCTATGATAATTGCGGAGAGAGTTTGGAATTTGGTAATGAAGTGGGATTATTTTACTAAAGATACTGTTGGTAAGCAATTTGTAAAAGCTGTTGATTCTGTTTCTGCTAATTTAAGTGAGGGATTTGGAAGATTTTTTTATAAAGAGAATAAACAATTTTGTTATTATTCCCGTGGTTCATTATTCGAGACAAAAACATGGTTAAGAAAATCATTCAATAGAAAACTAATTGAAGAAAAAACTTACTTAAGTATTTCAATTGATCTAGAAACAATTGGAATAAAATTGAATAATTATATTAAAACAATTGGAAAAGCTCAAAATGATTAAATTGAAATGACTATAAATGACCTAATGACTACAAATGACTATTAATTACTCAATAACAATATATAACTAAATGACAATTTATCAATTAAACAGTTTAACAATAATACAATGAAATTAATAAAAAATGCAGCAGGCAGATTTGTACCGACAATGGTAAACGGACAAAAACAAATTCCCTTTAAAGGTGTAAATAAATTTAAGCCTTCCGGTAATAAAGCAAAACCTAAAATTAAAACATGTATCGATTATCCTTCTGATGGAAATAAAACCGTTAGAAATTTAAAAGAAGCATTGAAGAAAGCAGGTCTAAAAGATGGAATGACAATTTCCACACACCATCATCTTAGAAACGGCGATGTACTTACAAATATTTTATTCGATACAATTCATTCTATGGGTATAAAAAATATACGCTGGTTCCCAAGTGCTTCTTTCCCGGTTCATGAACATTTAATTAAATACCTGGAAGACGGAACAATACATCATATAGAAGGAAGCATGAACGGGCCATTGGGCAGGTTTACTTCCAAAGGTAAAATGAAAGGTACAGGAGTTTTAAGATCTCACGGAGGAAGATACCAGGCTGTTCAGGACGGTGATGTTCACATTGATATTGCAGTAATTGCAGCTCCAACTTCGGATCCGTTCGGGAATGCAAACGGAGTAACAGGTAAGTCCGCTTCCGGTTTAATAGGCTTTGCACTTGCAGATTCCGAATATGCTGATAAAGTAATTGTGGTTACCGATAATCTAGTTCCTTTCCCATGCGTTCCTTGGCAAATTCAGGGCAACAATGTTGATTATGTTGTGCAGATTGATTCTCTAGGAGATTCGTCTAAAATAGTTTCCGGCACTACGGAAATTACAAAATCTCCCGACAGGCTTTTGATTGCCGAATACGTTGCACAATTTATTGAAGAAGCCGGGATTATGAAAAACGGATTTTCATTCCAGGCAGGCTCCGGCGGTACCAATTTGGCCTTTGTTCTTTATCTTAAAGAAAGAATGAAAGCGAAAGGAGTAAAGGCTAGATTCGTTAGAGGAGGAAGTACAAAATATCTTGTTCAGCTTTTGGAAGAAGGATTAACAGATTACATTCTTGACGGACAAACATTCGATCTTGAAGGCGTAAGAAGCATGAGAGAAAATCCAAATCATGTTAACACAAGTCCTTTTACAAGCTATAACTTTCACGGTAAGGGAAATTTTGCCTCGATTGTTGATGTAGCGGTTCTAGGTGCTACGGAGGTAGATATTAATTTTAATGCAAATGTAGTGAGTCATTCGGACGGCTATCTATTACACGGAATAGGGGGGTGGCAGAATTGCTTATATTCCAAGTGCTCTATACTTGCAGTTCCTTCTTTTAGGGATAGGATTCCAGTTATTATAGATGAAGTAACAACATTATGCGGACCCGGTGAATTGATTGATGTTATTGTAACCGAAAGAGGAATTGCAATAAATCCAAAGAGAAAAGATTTGTTACGAGCCGTAAAAAATTCAAGCCTGCCGCTAAAATCAATTAAACAGATTAGGGATGAGGTATACGAAATTTGCGGCGGAATTCCTGCTAAACCGAAAGTTAACAAAAATAAAGTTGTTGCTATTGTTAAGTGGGTTGACGGTACTGTTATCGATTCGGTTTTTCAAGTAAGGGGCTAAAGTTTATTTTGCTTTTTCTTTATGGGTTAAATTAAATTGTCTAATTGTTAAATAGCATTTGGCAATTAATCTATGAAACTTTAAACATCAACATTTAATATTAAAAAACTTTAAAAATTTTTGAATAAAAAATTTATGTTCATTTCAAATTAACTGTATTTCCATCACTTTGTTTTATACCTTTGTATGTTAAATTTCGGAATAAAATCTATTGAGTAGTCATGACTAAAATAGGGATAGCGTTCGGAAGCGGCGGTGCAAGAGGAATTGCTCATTTATTAATGATTGAAGCTCTCGAAGAACTTGGTCTTGAACCCTTTATGATATCAGGTTCAAGCATAGGGGCAGTAGTTGGGGCTTTTTATGCTTCAGGGTATTCTTCTAAAGAAATGAAAAAAATATTAAACAATTTGTTGTTTCCCAACAACGGTAAGCTGTCGGATTTCTTCCGGCGCTCCGATATTATAAATATGCTTACCATGTTTGATCTTCAATTATTAAAATCCGGATTTATTAAAGGCAATAAACTAGATACTTTTATTAAATCTTATTTAAAGGTAACCACTTTTGAAGAACTTAAAACTCAACTAAAGATTGTGACTACCGATTACTGGAAAAAGGAAGAGGTAATTATTGAAAAAGGTAAACTTGTTCCGGCAATTAGAGCCAGTTATTCTTTGCCGGGATTATTCACTCCAGTAAAAATTCATAACAGAATTTTAATTGACGGCGGTGCGGTAAATCCTTTACCTTTTGATATTCTGCTGAAGGATTGCGATATTACAATTGCAATAGATGTAACATCCTATAGAACAAGCAACGGGAAAGAGTATCCTCCTACTTTTGAATCGGTGTTTACAACATATCAAATAATGCAAAACTCCATCAGCCTGCAAAAGCTTAAATTTATACATCCGGATATTTATATCAGACCCGAAATTAAGGACGTAAGAGTATTCGATTTTACTAAGATGGAAACTATTCTTAAACAGGCCGGCCCTGCTAAGGAAGAACTTAAACGAAAGCTGGAAAAGTTACTCGAACATAAAACTTCTACCGAATTTGTTGAATAACCCGTTTAATAACTCAAAAAATTATCAAACCATAGGGCATGGAACTCTTCCATGCCCTATAATTTTACAACTGCTTAAATAAAATTATCCTAAGCATTTTCAGTTTCAAACCTATTTTTGTCGGAAGACCTTGATTTGACAAAAATAAAAACAAACAGCAAAACTGCCGCTAAAGGAATTATAACATACAGCCAATTAAATGATCCCACAACATTGCTCTTCCATACCTTTAATCTGGCTTCCAATTTATTCTTTGCAGCAGCCGGCCACATTTTATTTTTAGTTAGGTAAGGAACCCATTCTGGCTCAACTTTGGCAAGCCACACACTGTCTACAAATGTGTGATAGTCTCTAACGGCTTTTTTAGAGTCCAAGTCGGAATTTTTAATTTCATCATTTATATATGAATTTAATACTTGTGAAAATTCAGCACCGTTTGAAAATCTATCGAGTATTATACCGTGGTTGTTAAATTCCTGCCTTATGGAATTCCATGCTTCTTGATTGATAGCTCTATTCCATTCACCGAATTCGTTGTCAATTACGGTTAAATTCTTCACGCTTTTTCCTTTTGATGAATAAATTTTTATTATTTCCGGTCCGACATTCCTCCATATTTTTTCAAACTGTTGCTGCTGGATTTTAATTGAATTAAGATCGGCAGGCATTAACGACGTTACATTAAGGAATTGAATATTATCGTTTATAGCCCTTTTAATATTGGAGACAACATTCAGCCTTTTAGTTTCGGAATAAACCTTTCGCTTTTCACCGGAAGTTAAACTATTGTTACCGGTGTTGGAATTAGGAAGCAAACTGTCCAGCATAGTCATTACAATCATATCCCTTCTTCTAAGAGAATATCTAAGTTCTCTTTTATCCCTTTCAAGAAGTAAAATTGTATGACGGTCTTTGTTTCCCTGAATTTCCAGTTGCTGAACATTACTCAGCAATTCGGAATTTTTAGCAGACAACGAGTCAAGATGAATTTGCATCTGTGAGACTTGTGTTTTAAGCGTAGTTATTTTTGTAAAATCTCCTTTTCTAAGAGCCAATGCCTTGTTTAATTTTGCTATTGATGTGTTAAAGTCATCAGGATAAAGGCTGTTATCCAAAAGATCTTTGTGGGATTCAAAATCCGTTTTAAGTTGTTCTATTTGTGTCTGAATTTGATTAAGTGTATCCAGCGAGGAAGCATTATGAATCGCCTGTTGTATAGACGCTTCCTTCTTCTTAAAATTTTGTACAACCTGGTAATCCTGTTGTGCAAAACATAAAGAGCTAATAACAAAGGTTATTAATAAAGCGGTGATGATAAAATTAATCTTTTTCATTTCTTATCCACCTCCTTAACAATGCCATTATCGGTTAATTTCTTATCCGACTCCTTAACAATACCATTATCCGTTAAGTACAATTTTTTATTATTAGTCCGGCCATAGGTTAGCTCAATATACGGAGGCCTTTGGTTAAAAGCGGGGTTTTGAATTCCCGTAGAATCGGAAATTTCAATTTTCTTTTTTAGTTTAAGTAAACCGTCGCTGTTTTTAAATACATACACATTTTTGAAATTTCCGGCTACCATAAAGTAATAACCTTTATTATTTCGAATTATATTAAGCTGCTTGTTTTGGTAGCCGAGTGAATCTCCGGTTTCTTTTAGAAAAAGTTTTTTTGCATTAAAAGAAATCGAATAGCGTTTTGCTTGAACGTTTCCGTTGTTTCCGACATTAAGGACGGATTCTACGGGCCATGAAAAATTGATGGGTTTTAGTACCAGGGATGAACACGCACTAAAAAATATTAACAACAATACTGCCAGATATTTGAAGACTTTCATATAACCTCCCAAATATTTATGGTAATGATTTATGTTTTATTGAATGCATTCCCTCTGGCAATAAGTCAGATTGAGTATTAAACTAGCCTATAAAGTAAACAAATACAATAAACTAGCATATAAAGTAATTTTAGCAATTATCATGCTAAATAAAAAAGTTAAGATTATTTGCGATGTATAAATTCTATGCATGTTTATATTGCCGGTATACATGTTAAATATTTAACTTTTAACATTTAGTTATCACATTTAATGAATATTTAAAGGGGAAATTTTAAATGTGCCCCAAAACAAAGAGGATAATTTTTCACCTTATAACGAAAATAATTCGTATAAAATACTTTATGATGTAGTACAACCCATGATTATATTTTGCGTATGCTGAGCAACTAAAATATTTTATGTAGTAATTTTAATTATTAACTGAAGTTACGCATTCAACTAAAATTAGAGAAAATTTAACAAGTAGTTATAATTAAAAAAACTAATTAAGATGAAAAATGTTGTAATTTAAAATATTTTTTACCTCTCCACCTAGCCCCCTCTC
>JBJKQP010000023.1:0-4932 GCA_046705105.1 Ignavibacteriaceae bacterium
TTTTGGCTAAGTGCATTTTCAATTCCTTTCTTTTTTTAATATTATCGAATATTGATTTACTAAAACAATTTTTCTATTCACTGGCCTGAAATACCAAGATAAACCTGTCGGAATTAGAAGCAGAGCAGGAAATATTGGACTCATAGAGTCAACGGATGCTATGTGTAATAATATCGTTCCGGTTATTACAAAGAAAAAACCTGTATAAGCCCATTCTTTAAGTATAGTATATTTAGGCACGAGCACTGCTAAAACTCGCAAATTCTTCATGTGCCCTGTATTGTAAACATATAAACAGGATTACCCAAATGGTTAATCATATCAACGCCGTCTTGGCCTTCCTTCATTTTGAATAACTGAGCTATTCCTGTTGCTGCCATTCCTATTTTAAGTCAAAGAGTGGCAATCCATTAGATAAATTACCTGTCTTGCCGGCAAAAAAATTTCTCTTTGTTATAGAATTATGCCTGTTTACTCAAAATCTCCTGTATTCGGTTATGTGCCATGTTTAATCCTTGAGCAAAGGGTAACTTAAGAACTTGATCTCTTTGTTCAACCGATTCATAAATTGTGTGAATGTTTAGTTTGCTGGTGCCGTCTGTAAGTTTTTCAAATTCATAAAACTCAAGCTGAACACCGAAAGGTGTATTATCCATTTCAAATGTCCGTGTTATTTTCCTGTTCGGACTAAACTCATGGATTACCCCATTGGCTTTAAATACCACTTGTCCCTGAGCATTGGTAGTTTCAAATTGGTAGCTGCCGTGCTTTTTGCTTTCAAGTTTCAGTACTTTAGTTCCCATCCATTGTTCAACAAGGCCGGGCTCTGCAAACGCCTTAAAAAGTAATTCTAAAGGTATATCAAATTCCCTTGTTATCATTAATTCTTGTTTGCCGTCTTCAGCATTAACTTTTGTTTTTAGTTCCATATCATTCCTTTTTTTATTTGTATTTTTTCATTAAGGTTTCCAATTTATTAAACCGATCATCCCAAAGACTGCGGAATGGCTCGATAAAGTCGGCTACTTCTTTCATTTTTTTTGCATTGATGTGGTAGTAAATTTCTCTGCCGTTTTTCTCTTGTTCAAGCAACTCACACTCAGTAAGTATCCGCAAATGTTTTGAAACTGTCGGTCGTGCCGTATCAAAGTTAGCTGCAATTGCTCCGGCAGTCATAGCTTGGGAAACAACCAACAGAAGTATGGCCCTTCTTGTCGGATCCGCTAAGGCTTGAAATATGTCTCGTCTTAAATTCATTATGTAGCTATTTGACTACAAATATATGTGCAGAAATTTAAATACACAAGTGTACATAAAATTAATTTTCGAAGTATGAAACAGATGGTGAGTTAGAATACACAAATTTTAAGAAGTGTCTAAGAAGGAAGGGTCTACGCATACTTTTAAAACTTTCTGTATGAACGGTTGTTCAACATTGCTGCAAATTAATTGGATTAGTGTAAGACTAAATTACCCAATAGAATGGCAGATGCCCCATCGCAAAAAAATACAATTTCAAATTTTTATTATTTGTAAATTTAACAGGAACATTCATTTTGTCTTAAGCAAAAACTATAACTTACCTTTTGTAAATTATGTCTCCTTTTAACAAAATTACAAACGAAAATCCAAAGATATATTTTTGTTATTCCTATTTATTTTAGTTAATCGTCTTTCTTAGAATTTTTAACTTTCAACCTTAATATATTATTCTTAAAGATTCCCGGATAAAATCCGACCTTTGTGTTCTTCTATTAAACAGATACTTCCAATGCAAATTCAGTATTAACCTTAACTTTCATTTCGTCTAAATCGATAGGCTTGGTAGTAATATCAGCTTGATACTGCTTCCAGGTCTCTTCATCGAAAATATACATAATCCTACCGGCTATCTCCGTATTCCTGCGTGGCTCAAAAGATGTTTTAATCCCTGTTGTATAAGATCTATGCATATCGAGTGCAACAATATCGGCAAGCATCACCGGGAAATATGTTTTGAATGGACGGTTGACTGTCCTTGGAAGCCCTAAAAATGCATGAAACCCTTTAGGATATTTTGAATAGATGCACCATTCATCGGGACTTAATTGGGTATATTTTTCTATAATTCCATCTTCATCGATATAAACTTTTCCTAATTCCATTTTTACTCTTTCAAAAAGCGTATATATTTTAGTTGTCGATGATTTGAAAAAAGATATTTTACGATCAAATAATTTGTAAAATATTCCGCTTTCATATTCTATTCGATGCTTCTCAAATAGCTTTTGTTCAGCTTTATCAGCAATATTGTATGCTAAGCACATATCGTCCTACTATTTTTTATAATTATTAATTCTATCCTAGTAATCTAAATTCTAGGATAGTTTGATTTATATAGCTAAAATAAAGTCTAAGAAAGTCAAAGATGGTGATATTGGTCTCAATTCTAGGATAGTTCGGATTCAAAAGAGCTCGAGTTTATGTTGCCTCTTTTATTTGGATAATACCTTTAATACTGCGTTTTGATCTTTTGATAATAAATTTATAATGATTTTTTAATGTGCAGCCTAATGAATGCCCACGTTATTCTAAAAAAGAGGAATTCTAGTAATATATGGCTTAATCTTGTGAATACTGTCCGTCGTCACTTTTTGTATCCCCGGCATTTTTTTGTAACAGGCCTTCATATATTTCCCCCTTAATATCAATTTTGAGCGTGAGCTAATTTTCATCTTCAATTAGCTGAACAAGCTTATATATTTTTGCCGGGTCTTGAATTTTATTTTGTGCTTTGAAGAAAATTTCTCCAAGCATTCCTTTTTTGTTACCAAGTTCATTTTGAATTTTGATATAATGAGTTTCAAGCTCAATATTGCCGTTTATGCTGTGCAGCTATTCCCGGTCATATTCTTTTTCGATTATTGTTTGCCTTTTGTGAAGAGATTTTGATTATTCATAAGCCATTTTAAGAAAAAGAAGATATGTAAGCAGTTCAAGATAATCTCCGTAGCTTACGCCGTCATCCCTTAAAATGTTGCAGTAATTCCAAACAAGCTGTACTATTGTTGATGTGGTCATATTGTTTTGTCGATTCCTATTTAATTTTTCCCAATATCTCCATCATAGCTCTTCGGTTTTTATAAATTGTACGGAAATTCATAATAATTGCGTTTACCTTTTCTTCGCCACCGGTAATTTTCTTCATCTTTTTGAGATACCCGGCAATTTCTTTATAGAAATTCCGCCCGGTATTCTTAGCCAGGACTTTTACTCCTTCTTCATAAAAGGTAAGAATTTTATCCGGATAGTCCGAGATAAAATATTTTGCATAATGGTCTACAAAATTGATATGCGATGCATTTATTTGAATCAGTTTTAAAAGACGCTCTTTATAATTTTCTTCTATAAAAATATTTGCCAAAATATTAGCATCCGCATAACTTCCTAACCTGTTTTTATTTTTAATTTTCTCAATGATGCTTTTACTTACTTCTTTCCATTCTTCCGGCGGATAAGTAGACTTTAATTTTCTATAATATACCATCTCATAATAATGCTCAAAGAAGAGATCTTCGGCAATTTTCCTAAGTTCAATTATGTTATTTGTCTGTTCATAAATTTCTAGTAATTTCATTTTCCATTCCGATGAAGTACCGGGATGTCGCTTCTCTTCCGCAATTTTTATTCCTTCAAAACAGAGCTCAACAGCTTTAAAAAAATCTTTATTTTTTATTTTCTCATCAACCAATATCTTCATCAATTCAGAATATTGTTTATTCGCTTCAATTAGCTCCCAGGCTTCTTGTTTTCTATTTCCGGAGGATAGAAAATCAAATTTTAATTTAAGAAGACTGCTTACTCCATAATCCGGGAATGTTTTTCTTTTTTCAATCTCAATTTGTTTATCAATCATTTTAAGAAAAATTTTCTCTTGTTCTCCGGTTGTAATTAAGCCGGGTAAAATTATAAGGAAGCCTTCTTCAAAACCGTTATCGTGATATTTTTGCTTCGGATACTCATCTATACAATATTGAAATAACTTGTCTTTTAATTCGGGTGGAGCTTTTTCAATAATTAAAGAAAAAAGTTCAAACGCATAATCTAAAATATCTCGTATTCCGCCATCAGAATCATCCATATGCCGGGCTAATAAAGGGACTTCTTCAATTACAGATTTTACTACTACCAGACTTTCTAACCGGTTTTTCTTTTCAAGCAGCATCTTTGCCTTATTGAGCAAACCAATAAGATTTTGCGTTACCTGCCGGGCAGAGCGGTAATCAACAAATCCATAGCCGTCTTCTGCGGCATGAATAATATTTCTTATCAGCGATTTATATTTACTTTCAGAATTCCCCTCGATATATTCCGCGAAATGAGATGTAAAAGAATTCCTCAAATTTCGGTTTTGCGAAAATTGCGAAATTATAAATTCCTGAAGTTCTTCTTTCGAAGTTTTTTCAAATATTGTATCAATATCATTTACTTTTTTCTTTTTAGCTTTTTTATCTTTTGCCGTTTTCTTCACCTGAAATTCATTACCTGTAATTGCATAAAGAACTGCGGCTACATGCTTACATACTTCCCCTTCAAAAGGACAGTCGCATTCCCAATATTCCACTTCATTGTTGTCAATTTCTATAGTTACATTATAATCTTCAGTTCCTGCAACTACAGCCGACCACACGCCAGGTTCAATTTCATTAAGTGAAAACACCTGATTATTACTATAATAATTATTTCCTCTTTCAAGAATTTCAGGCGGAATATTTTGTTCAAAATCTTTAATTGTCATTATAATAATCTTATTTAATTATAGTTATATTTTTAAGAATATCTATTTCTCTCTTAAAAAGCAGCTTGTAATATTCGTCCGCCGTCTTTTTGAAAAGAAAATATGTTAGCTGCTTAAGATAATCTCCGTAGCTTATGCCGTCATCCCGGAGGATG
>JBJKQP010000024.1:0-6017 GCA_046705105.1 Ignavibacteriaceae bacterium
TTATCCACAAACAGGATGCCGCCCTTTTTTAAAAAGATCATTGAATAATCAAAAAGTCTTTTATAATCACCTTTGTCCGCATCTAAAAAAATGAAATCATATTTTTTATCAAGTCTCGGCATAATTTCAAGTGCATTTCCTTCGTACAAAACAATTTTATCTTCCAATCCGGATCTGGTAAAATTTTCTTTTGCAACAGCAATGTTGTCCTCGCTCTTTTCTATCGTGTGGATTACACTTTTCTTTTTAAGGTTTCTCGCTATCCTTATAGTTGAATATCCGATAGCAGTACCTAGTTCCAACACACGCTTTGGAGAATTTATTTTTATTAATATTTCAAGCAGCTCAGCAGAGTCTTTATATAAAATAGGAATGCTTTTTTCTCTTGCATAGGTTTCCATTTCAATAATCAGAGGATCGGATTCCGTATGAAATTTATATAGATACTTTAATTGTGCAGGGTATAAAATACTATCCATTTGTCTTTATTTCCTTTGGAGATTATTATTTACTAATCTAATAATAAACAAAGAGAAATGCTTTAATGTGTGTAACATTATTGTATAAAAATACACCCCTTACCTCTATGATGAGGATAAGGGGTGCAGAATCAATACTACAATTTATTTTTTCAGTTATTTCTGCAAAAACAATTGCAGTGTGCAGACTTACAAATTATATAACCTGCCTTATATACAGATACGCTAATCCGGCAAACTACCGGGAGTTATATAAATTGATTAATGCATCGTTATTTCACCAGCATCATTTTCTTTGTATCAACAAACTTGCCTGCCTGCAGCCTGTATACATAAACTCCCGATGCAACTTTTGTGTTATTATTATTACGGCCGTTCCAAACCGTATTATAATAACCGGCATCTTTTATTTCATCAATTAATGTAGCGATTTTTTCACCGAGTGCGCTGTATATTACTAAGGTAACTTTTTCCTTAACCGGAAGCTGGTACTTAATTGTTGTGCTCGGATTAAACGGATTTGGATAATTTTGAGATAACCTAAACTCCGCAGGCACGGCTTTATCTGCTTCTATTATATTTGAATAAGTTGAAGAGCCATCATAATCAAGTTGTTTTAGCCTATAATAACTTCTCCCGGACGGCGCATTTTCATCACTAAAACTATATGTATGTTTCCTAGTTGTAGATCCGTTCCCGCCGACAAAACCTATTTTTTCGAATACTTTTTTATCTTGGCTTCTTTCAATATCAAACCCGTAATTATTTTTTTCAGTTGCGGTTTCCCAAGTAAGATTTATGCTGCTTTCTACTGCGGCTGCACCAAAAGAAATCAATTCCACCGGTACTGCATTAGGCTGGATGCTTAAGTTGTCTATTGCCCAGCCCCAGCCGTTTGCGCTAACGTCTGCAAACAATCTAAATCTAATTAAAATTTTTTGACCGGCAGAAAAATTGTTTAACAAATTAATTTCATGATGAACAAACATAGCGGAGTCGCCGGCAGCAGAAGTATTCCAGGCATTTAACCATGCACTGTTATAACGGCAGTCATATCCAGGTGCCAGCGGAATCCAATTAATACCGTCGGCACTTCCTTCTACAACTACATAATCATAAAAATACTGGTCTCCGAATACGGTACCGTTCTCACCGGGTTCTACAATAGCAATATCATCATAGCTAAACATCGCCTGTGCGGGTGCTACTGTTATGGGAACAAGTAATAAATATGAATAGTTTGTTGAATTTGCATACGGATGATTGGAATGTATAGCCGGGCTGCCGAATCCGGATAATGATTCAATAGAAAATCCTTGTCCGCTAAAATCGTTTGTTGTGCTGTTAAAATTATTTTCGTAAGTAATCACAGGCGAACTTAATACGTTTAAGTTTATTGCCTGCAAAGAAGATTTGTAACCGGTGTTATTTTTATACGACAGAATTTGTACGGTGTCGGTTGTTGCTGTTGTTACCGGGAACTTAACAATCGTATCTACAACAACAGAATTTGAAGCAAATTCAAGTGCTCTATTACTATTTATGTAAACCACCGTTGAATCGTATGGAGATCTTAAAGACATCTCTACATTCAGCATTCCATCCGGGCTTTGTGCAAGATTATTTAACCTTGGAGATTTTGTTACAACCGGTAAAGTATATCCTGCAAGCCATGGAAGTTTCACAGTCCATATCCCCCGGCCATGTGTAGCAACTACAACCTGGTCTCCTACAATTTTCATTTTCCAGATCGCAACCGAGGGAATTCCGGTTGCAGATAAAGACCAATTGGCTCCTCCGTTTGTAGATTCAAACAAACCTATTTCAGTACCGACCCAAATAGTATCCGGATGATTAGGCATTACCAGAAGACAATATGTTGCAACATCCGGGAAACCATTTGTACTTGAAGTTCCTGTTCCGAAACCTGAAATATCAGTCCACGTTTGTCCCAGGTCTGTTGTTTTCAAAATTTTTGGCTTTTGAGATAGAGAGGACAATACATAAGCTGTTGAATCATTCGTAGGATGTGTACTCAATCCGCTAATTCTGCTCATTGCAACAGTACTATATGTGTTTACTTTGTTAAAAGATAAACCTCCGTCTTTGGAAACAAATATGCCGTAATCGGATCTCATAACGGCGCCGGCCCAAACAATTTGAGGATTTGCCTGCGATATGGCAACTTGAGAGAATGAACTGTAATAATGACCGGAAATAGGTGCAAGCGTCCATGTATCGGCAAAATTATCGGAACGCCAGATTCCCGATGCGCTAGTTGCAAAAACTAAATCGGGGTCTAGTCTAGACTTGGCAATTTTTGTCATAAAAGGAGAGTTACTAGAATTTCCGGCATCGGTTATATCTGAATAGGAGGAATGCCAGGAGACCCCTTTATCTGTAGTTTTAGAAATATAATTATAATATGAGGAACCTAAAATTTGATCGGGATTATCATAATTCCAATTTGTTTCAAAACCGTCTCCTCCCAATGCTTTGGTAAAAGGAGAATTTTTATCCGGATTTAAATCCGAAACCCATGTTCCGTTATCCTGAGTACCGCCAATATATTGATCATCGACCGGATTTTTATCAGCGCCATAAAACTGTGTGGTTTGGTAGGAAGTTATTTGTTTCCAGGTAACACCGCTGTTATTTGAAACCGAAGCACCGCCGTCATTTACATTTACGATTCTAAAACTATTGGTAGATTCATTAACAGGTATAATTTTAAAATTATGATGATCAACATGGACAGGTTGATAATTCGGATCACCATACCCGTTTGTTAATTTAACATTGTGCATAAGCTTAGTAACTAATTTAAGATAGCTTATACTAATTTTTGAAGCCGGAAGAGAATTAGGATCCCATGTAGAACCGGTTGCTCCGATTGGCCAGAAGGCGAACGTATTTTTATATCTCATCCCTCCGGTAACTGCTATGTTCGGATCGGGACTATTTGGATCATAATCAACTGCATTTATAAAGATATATTCTCTTTGCAGATTACTCGGATCATAAGGTATTAAATTGAAAACTCCGTTCTGATCGGAATCTCTAAATGAAACCATAAGCTGTTTATTATGGGTTACATCCCAAACCTGGAATGGAACAGTTACATAATCTTGATAAGTATACATCCAATTGGATCCGTAATAAAATCTATGTGCTTTCTGCGAAATACCGGGCCCGAAACGAATTTCAACCGATGTATAATCCGAATCGGTAATATTAATTGGAGATCCGTGAAATTCAACACCGGTGCCTGCTCCGCCTCCGAATAGTGAGCCGCCCCAGTTAATAAAACCTAAAAAGGAAGATACATTTAAAACCTCTCCCGAAATTCGCGTTACAGTATCAGCACCGGGAACAATAGCGGCTTTATAAATATCGATTCCGCCCAGGAACAAGGTATCCTTAGAATACGGATGTACAATAAGTGTATTGTCATACCAACCTTGACTACCCAGCCAATCCGAGCTAGTGCCCAAAGTATCGGTAACCAAAACCCAGTTAGAGCCTGCATCATCGGATAGATAAAGGTTGGAACCTGTTTGTGATTCAACCGAAGCGTACATTCTGGAAGTATCGGTTGGAGCCATTGCAATTTCAATCCTGCCGTAAGGGTACATGCCGTTAGTTGATTCCCAGGTTTGGCCGGCGTTAATTGATTTAATTACGCCGAGTCCGTCTACAGTAGCAAACATAGTATTAAAGTTTTGCGGGTTTGTTAAAAGCTGTTGTATTCTAGAGCTATTATTATAAATTTGATTCCAAGTATTTCCACCATCGGTAGATTTAAAAATACCGGAGGTAGGTCCTAAATTAGTTGAATAAAATCCGACATTTGAACATGCATAAACAATATTTGCATCGTTAGGATTAATAATTATTCTATTAATATTTTGGAAATTTAGATTATTTGCGGTAGAAGCCAGTTGCACCCACGATTCACCCCGATCCGTAGATTTAAATATTCCATCGCCGTTAATAGCATCGGAATTATAAAATCCTTCTCCAGTACCGGCATAAATAATGTTGTGATTTGAAGGTGCCATTTCAATAACCGTAGTAGCCAAATTTGGTAACCCGGGAGTTTTGTCAGTCCAAGTATCTCCGCCGTCTGTTGTTTTCCAAATGCCGCCGCCTACGGAGCCAGCAAACCAGGTATTTTGAGTAGCATCATCGGGATCAATTATTAATCCCCTTGTTCGTCCCGTAACATTTCCCGGTCCTCTTTCTACCCACGGAAGAGAAGATGACTGTAACTGCTTAAAAGAAGAGTTATATTTTTTAAGGCTTACTCCGAATTTTTTGGATACGGCTTTTTGTAATTCAATCATTTTATAATTCGGCGGATAATCAGGAACTCTTTTCCCGTAAGCTGTTCTTATACCGACTTCATATTCCATAAATTTATCAGGCTGGTCGGCCTTCTTTTCTTCTTCTTCAAATTTGTCTTTTCCTTTTACAATCCTTTCTTGTTCATGCCTCTGTTCCGTTAAGTCCGGCTTGTCCGATTTAATAATAATATGAGAACTTTTTTGTACTTTTTTATTTTTTTGGGTTTTAATTGATGAATAAGTTTTTGGTTCGGCAGGAGTTTTTTGTTTCATTTCAACTTTAGAAGCGATTTTTTCTTTTTCCCACTTTGCATTTTTTTTAACTTTTTTACTCGGCAGTAACAGAACAAATAAAATTATTACAATAGAAACGGGTCCTAAAAACCATAACATTTTTTTCATTATATGACTCCCTTTTGGTTATTGAATATTATTTAATTAATTACAAAATTTTAATCCGATAAGTCGAGTAAAAAATCATAAAGAATTTACAAACTGAAGGAATTTAACTACCGGGAAGAATTCCCATTTAATTTATATCCGGTAAGTTTTTCAATTAATTGAGCACAAAAAATTTAGTAATCAATCTAAATGTTATGAAATAAAAAGTCAAGAAAATATTTTTCTAGCTTTTTCGAAATCGATAAATTAATTTCTCTGTTCTATTGATTTATTAAAAGGCAGCAGTTTCTGCAGCCTTACATCGTAAAGTAGCGTTTGGTTACTTTTCTCAGGATCATCCCCGCGAATATTCCCCGGTAATCTAACAATTTTTACCTGAAAATTATTTATCCATTTTACTTCCCCGTTGGGAATGGAGTCTTCATATAAAATTTTATTTTTATTCCTATCAAAAATAAAAAAGTCTATCTTATGCTGAGGCAAAAGAGGTGTCGGATTAAATTGTTTAACACATAAAACATAGAGACTGTCATCATTAAATAAAAATTTATATCCGGTTTTATATTTATCTTCTGCAAATTTTTCAAATTTAAACTTTTTCTCTGCCTTTTCTTTCTGAATATTGTTGGAACTGCATGAAACCTGCAGGATTAAGGAGCCTATAAATATTAATTGTAAAAAAATTTTGTATTTAGTCATACTTAATTTATTGTTTAATATTATTTCAACAATATCATTTTATTTCCATAATCCTTTCCACCCAACTTCAAAATATAATAATACACTCCGC
>JBJKQP010000025.1:0-5552 GCA_046705105.1 Ignavibacteriaceae bacterium
CGGGATTTATAGAAGGCGGTTTTATTATTGAACCAAAACGTACTAATAAAAAAGAACTTGTTTTTGATGCATGGAACAATTCATGGAATAAAGTAGCAGTTGGAATGCTTGATTTAAATAATATTGCTGGTAAAGCACCATCTGATAAATATCATGATTATTTTGGCCTAAAGATAGCGGCCTTTAAATATTATATCCTATTACCAGACGAAGATTTTCATCAAATTATTTTGCATGCTAATATATTATGTAATGAAAAGGGAGACTTTATTTACAACGAACTTGGAGGCACATTCGATTGTGGCATTTATTTGAACCAAAATAAATTTGGTGGAATTATTTATCAAATATCAAAAAATTTCTCAAAAGTTAGCATTATAATAAATAGTGATTATGCTCGAATTAGAGATCCATATGTAAAATCAGGCCTACTAAAACCTCCTTTGAGTGACACACAAGCATATAGAAATCTTTTAATTAGTCAAATCCTTTACTGGAACGGGAAAAAGTTTGTTAGAAAAAAGAAATGATCATGCACTTTCATTCACGCGATTTTTTCTTCCAATAATAGTAAACCGGCAAACCTAATCCCAACATTACGATGCCTGCAATTGCCTGTTCCGGTTTTTCAATTAAAGTATTTATGACAAACCAGATTGATACAGCTATAAAAAACAGAGGAGTTACGGGATAGCCTAATGTTTTATACTCTCTTTTAACATTTTTTAATTTCTTTCTAAATATAAAAACTGTTATTGCGGTAAGTGCAAAGAAAATCCAATCCGTAAACACCACATATGAAATCAGATTTTCAAACGTTCCCCAAAACAATACAAGTATTATTGCCCAGATAGATTGAAAGATAATTGCGTTGTAAGGAGTATTATATTTAGGATGAATTAAGCTTACCTGCTTGAAGAATATTCCGTCTCTTGCCATAGCAAAATAAATTCTTGGTGCGGTTAAAGTATAAATGCCTGCGGTACCGAATGTCGATATAAAGATTGCAAGTGCAATAAAACCGCCGCCAATGGGACCGAGTACTGTTTTAACGGCATCTGCAGCAATGCTCGGAGAAGATGCAATTGCAGAAGGTGAAAGAAGAAACATGTATGCAATATTGATGATTACATAAACTGCGGTGACTAGAGAGGCCGCAATTATCATTGCTAGGGGAACATCCCTCTTTGCATTTTTAGCTTCACCGGCTGTGTACGTTGCATGCTGCCATCCGCCGTATGACCACAGAACGCCAACCATTGCAATGCCTATTCCCGACCATCCGCTGCCGGAATTTAAAAATGAAACGGAAAAATTTGTTATATGGCTGCTGCCTAGAATAAAGCCTATAAGTATTACGCCGAATATTCCCAGTAATTTTAAAACCGTAAATAAATCACTGAATATACCGCCTATCTTTACACCGTAAACGTTAATAACGGTAAGGATAAAAATTCCCGTAACTGCTACAATTTTAATTCCTGTCGGATTAAGATGAACAAAATAGCCAAGGTAAGTTGCAAACGCTACGCTTAGTGCGGCAATTCCTCCTGTATTAACAACCAAATAATATGCCCAGCCGTATAAAAATCCGGCAAGCTTTCCGTAACCTTCAGAAAGGAAAACATAAACCCCCCCTGCCTCCGGCATTAAAGAACCAAGCTCTGCAAATGTTAATGCGCCGCAAAGTGCAAGCAGACCACCCAAAAGCCAAACAAAAATAATTAGAATAGGAGAGGGTAGCGCTTTTGCTATAATGGAAGGAGTTAAAAATATTCCCGATCCAATCATTGCCCCGGTTGCAATCATTATAAGATCAAATCTGGTGAGGTCTTTCTTTAACTGGGGCATAGATAAACCAATTAATTATTTTTTAACTGAAGAATAATGTGAAAGCATGACAGCATGATTGAATGCTTTTAAACCGGTTACTCATTGCATGCATTCAAATACCCATGTAATTATACGCTTTTAATTATTTAATCTTTATCATTAAAAAGTCTTTAATATTGAATAATAGTTATTTAATTCATGTTATGAAAAAAATTCCTAATCTTGCTTTTACTCTTAATCTTACTCGATTTTTCAAAGGATTAAGAGCAAGATTACGATTAAGAGAAAGACTGTGTGTAACATAAATTATTTAAGATAAAAACCTGCCGAAAGCCAGCCGCACCAATGCTTTAAAGAGAACGGAGCAGTTGTTCCAAGGTTCGTATGTTTAATGGGAATAACTCCTTCAGTCCACGTATCAGAATATTTAAATAATTCTCCGCTTAAGTTTTTATTGCTTACATCTTTTATAATTTTTGACGTTGCTAATAATCCAAACGGGACGGAAAATTTTCCGCACCAAACCGGGCTCGGCGGATTATCTGTCGGCTTTCCCCAAAGTTCTTTAGTAAGGTTTTTTATTTTATCATTGCTTAATATGCCGTTAAAAGTTTCTTTGGCAATTCTTAAATCATTTGCGGTAGCCTCAGCATGTGCTTTTTTATCTTCACCATAAGGTATGTTGTCAAAATCCCTGCCGTAATGGTCGGCATCCGTAGATATTAAAAAGAAGATGTCTTTCCCCAATTTTAAATTATTTTGTTTTATATAGCCGGAAATTATTTTTGCAAGCTCTGAGCTTACCGACTCCATTCTTTCATACGGCATTTCGGTAACCATAATCGGTGTTATCTTAATATCCCTGTTGTAGTATTGAAGAAACGGGATAAGAGCTTCTATTGAATGTTCAATATCCTGGGCCTTATCGCTTACCATAAAATCCTTTGGGTTCAGTTTATTTTTTATAAAATCTCTTAAAGGTGAAATACCAACATTACCGTAAGGGCCATGCCAGTATTTATAATCATCAAAAATTAAAACATTCTTCGGGTCGTTCATTGCTTTTCTTACGGTGCCGTGAGTAACTCCGAATATTACAACTTCCTTCGTCTTAATTAATCTATAAAGCGGATAATACACGCTGCCTGCATATAAATAATCGTCATGCGGCGATATTGCCGCAACAAGATTTTTAGAAGAGAACTCCTCCCCCTGTGCATGCGATGATAAATAATTCATCAGCAAATTCATTTCATCCGGGTACCAGCAGAATCCTACGGGATCCCGTATTGGTCTTACTTCCTGTGCCATAGATGTACCTGTAAATTGAATAGAAAAAATGAAAACTAATATTGCCGTATAATTTAAATATTTTTTCATTTGATTATTCCTTTAATTATGAAATTAAATTAATTCCTCACCTAACGAAAAAGATATTCCTTGGAATGATGGAATGTTGGAATAATGGAGTAACGTGGTCCGTTCCATTACTCCACTACTCCATTATTCCGAATGTCTGCGTAACATAAGTTAATATGTTAAACCATATCCATAGGGAAATAAAGGATTATAATTTTTGTCTCCGTAATTTATAGGAATTTGTTTCATGTCTCTCGGCCATGACTGAGATAACTTTCCCGTCGGTTTATATTTCCCGAACAGCACATCGGCAATACCTTCACCTTCAGTACCGGGAAGCCATGCGGCTATAAATGCATCTGAATTTTTTAGGGCTTTATTTATTATCATAGGTCTTCCGGAAATTAATATTACCGTAACAGGTATACCCTTATTTCTTACTTTTTCTATTAGAGATTCATCAGTGGAAGATAAAGCAAGATTATCACTGTCGCCTCTCTTTTCTGCATACGGCATTTCACCAACTACAACAACTGCAGCATCAGCGTTATTAATTGCCGAACCGTTTTTCGAATAAATGACTTTCGTCCCTTTTGAAACTTCCTGCTTTATACCCTGCAAAATAGTAGTACCGCCCGGAGTAACATTTCCGCTTCCTCCCTGCCAGCTAATTGTCCAGCCGCCGCACTGAACTCCGAGATCGTTAGCTTTCTCTCCTACAACAGCGAGTGTCTTTATATCTCCGGAAAAAGGTAAAATTTTATTTTTGTTTTTCAATAAAACCAAGGACTGTCTTACACACTCTCTTGCAATTTGCCTGTGTTCCTTACAGCCCACAAGCGGGGTATATTTTCTATTCGTAAACGGATGTGTAAAAACGTTCGTCTCCAATTTTACTGCTAGAATTCTTCTTACCGCATCATTAATTCTTGATTCCGTAACCTTACCTTCCCTTACTAACTGCTTAAGGTCTTTTATAAATTCCACATAATTATTTTTCTTGCCCGGTCCGTTCGGAATCATAATCATATCCATACCTGCGTTAATAGATTTTTCTATGTCTTCCTTGTAATTCTTTCCTAATTGATCTATGGCCGCCCAATCCGATAATAAGAATCCTTTAAATCCTAATTCATTTTTCAAAACATCGGTTAATAAATATTTATTCTCGGACATTTTAACACCGTTCCAACTGCTGTAAGATACTATTATTGTTTTTACCCCTGCTTTTATTGCGGCAATATAACCGGGCAAATGAATTTTTCTGAGAATTGCTTCACTGCATACGGTATTGCCTTGGTCTATTCCGTCTTTAGTTCCGCCGTCTCCTACAAAATGTTTTGCACATGCAAGCCTTGATGTTTCCGAACTTAAATTTGTTCCCTGTAATCCTTTTATAAACGCCGCTCCCATTTCGGAAACAAGTTCGGGCGATTCGCCGTAACTCTCATAAGTCCTTCCCCATCTTATATCCCTTGCTACTGCAATACATGGTGCGAAGGCCCAGTTTATTCCGGTACCAACCATTTCTTCCGCAGTAATGTGGCCTTCTTCCATAACTAGTTTTGGATTTCTTGTGCAGCCCATTCCTATATTATGTGGGAATATAACCGCCCCCATAACGTTGTTGTGCCCATGCACGGCATCAATCCCGTATAGGATTGGAATTTTTAATCGTGTTTTTAGAGCATACGTTTGCAGAGTATCATAATAATTTGCCCAGCCTTCTGCGGTCTCATTTTTTATTTCAGAATCGCCTCCGCTTAAAATTGAACCTAAATAATATTTTGTTATATCACTAGGATCTTTAAGCCCATGACTATCCACCTGAGTCATCTGACCTATCTTTTCATCCAAAGTCATTAACTTCAGCAGAGAATCAACTTTTATTTTGATTATATCTTTTTCTGTTAATACCGAATTATGGCTGGATTTGTTTAAGCCTGCATCCAATAAAATGAAAGCAAGTAAAACTACAACAGCAGATGTAATTATCCCTTTTAATGATTTCATTAATTTCCCGTCAAATTGTAATTAAAATTATTTGTTAATTTTTATTTCAATGTTATTATATGTTTTAATCGAATGTCTCTTGAAGAAGAACCCACAAGCAATTCATATTTTCCCGGACTAACCTGCCAGTTGTGCTTTACCGGATCAAAATACTTGAAATCATCTTTTGTTAACTCAAATTTTACCTGCTTAATCTTGTCTGGTTTTAACACTATTCTGTCAAACCTTTTTAATTCTTTAGGCGCCGTTTCAATTGCAGGTTTTATATCGTGAATATACAATTGAGGAATTTCAGTTCCTTTAACCTTACCGGTATTTTTAATATCGAACGATACGAAATATTTATC
>JBJKQP010000026.1:0-4408 GCA_046705105.1 Ignavibacteriaceae bacterium
CTAAGGAGAGGGGGCTAGGGGGAGAGGTAAAATAATGTTAAATTACAACATTTTTTATAATAATCGATTCTTTTATCATAACTAATTGTTTAATCTTCTATCATTTTAATTGAATGCGTAACTTCAAATATTAATATAAGAAACATTGTACGTGATCTTTCGCAAGACACTGGGAATAAACATTGAATATGAATTAGCTTTTAATTAAAATCATTTTGGCTTGGAAACGAGAAAGGGGATGTACTTAAAGCTATTTTTACTTTGATAATGTGTTTACATTTTACGTTTTAAAAGCTAAGAATGAATATGTAATTATATTTTGGAGTTGATGATGCAAAAGTATGTAAGTGTACTGCACGATAACATACTTATTAATACTTTACCTTTCCCGGTATGGATTTTAAGATATGATAATGTAACCTTTCATTCGGTAAATCTTTCTGCAGAAAAAGAATTTTTATATTCCGAAGATGAACTACTTGGAAAAAGTATTTTAGAAGTGTGCCCCAGCTTTAATAAAAATGAATTCTATACGGTTTCGCCGCCAAAGGACAGCAGAAAAATTGTTACTACTATTAAAAGGAAAGACGGTAAAGAACAAACTTCCGAATTAAACTTTTCGTACATAATTGAAAATAATAATTATTTCCTTTTTGTCGTAATTACGCCATTTTCGCTTTTTAATGAAGGCCCGGATAAAATAAATTTTACCTCATTCTTTTATCAGCATGCTTTCTTAATGCATTTTGTCCCTATTATTGTTGCCGACAAAAAAACACAAAAAATTTTACAGGTAAATGAAGGTGCAATGCATTTATATGGATACACACGGGATGAATTTTTAAAACTTCGCTTTTACCATTTGTATCCTTCAATCGACGTAGAGATAGCCGAAACTATTTTTAAAGTAGTTAAAGAAGGCCGTTATAATCGTTTTGAAGCCAAGCATATTGCAAGCGGGAATAGAGTTATTGATGTCGAATTATATATCCAGCCAATAAAAAGCACCAACGGATATATACTGATAATTATGATAAATGATATTTCCGAAAAAAAACTTGCCGCAAAACTCCTTGAAGAAAGCCTTAATAACTATAAAATTATTGCCGATAATTCAACAGAATTAATCTTACGGCATAAGAGAAACGGGCAAATTACTTTTGTATCGCCGGCATCTTTTAGGCTGCTTGGTTATAAGCCCGCGGAAATTACTTTTAACTATGTTTATACCTTTCTTCATCCGGATGATGTTGATAGAATAAAAAACGGAATATCAACTATGGAAGATGGTGTTGATTATAAGGCAAGGTTCCGGATATTGAATTCTAAGGGTAAATACATGTGGTTTGAAAGCACAGCCAAGATGCTGCCTTCTAATTCCGTTCTAAACGCAGAAAGAGAAATTATTTCTGTTTCCAGGGACATTACCGAAAAAATGGAAATTAAAAATCAATTAAGAGAAGCGAACAAAAAGGCAGACGAGATAAACAAACTTAAAGGAATTATACTTGCAAATATAAGTCATGAACTGCGCACACCTTTGCAAGGTATTATTGGTTATACGGAAATAGTAAAAGAAAAAGCTAAAGATCCCGAATTATTATCAGACCTTGATATTATTTACAACGACGGCATAAGATTATTAAGAATTATCAATCTGTTCCTTAACCTGACTTATCTGGAGACAAAAAATTTTATTCCTTACTTTGAACCCTATAACATTTCCGATATACTTAAACAAGTTGCCGAATCATATTTAGCCGCCGCCGAACAAAAAGGTTTGTATTTTAGTATTAAAATGGATATAGAGCCTGTAATTATTAATACTAATAAAATTTTGTTAAGGGATGTTCTGGATAATGTAATAGACAATGCAGTTAAGTTTACTAACGAAGGCGGTGTTAATATTTTTTCATTCAGGGAAGAAAAAAACGGAAGAAGTGTGGCGGTTATTCAAATAAAAGATACGGGCATTGGTATTCAAAAAGGAAAAGAAGATTTATTATTCAAGGAATTCCGCCAGTTAAGCGAAGGGCTAAATAGGAGATATGAAGGAATAGGCTTGGGACTTGCAATTTCAAAAAGAATGATAGAAAAGCTCGGAGGAAAAATGATTATCCGGAGTGATTCAAACGGAACTACGGTTAATATTTATTTTCATATAATTAAATAAACATTCTAAGATAAAATTTATTTGATACTATTTTAACAAAATCATTTTTTTAATTATGCTTTTTGAACCTGATGTTAAAGCATAGAAGTAAATCCCCGAAGCAAGACTGCTGCCGTTAAAATTGATATTATAAAATCCGGTTTTCAAGTATTTATCGAGTAAAGTCTTAATTCTTCTTCCCAAAGTATCATAAATTTTTAATGTTGTATTTCCGGATGTCTTTACACTAAATTTTATTTGTGTTGAAGGATTAAAAGGATTGGGATAATTTTGAAGCAAATTAAATTTAAGTGAGTTACTCCCCTGCTTATCTTCTGCCGAAGTAATAATAACCTGTAAATCATCTTTTATATCGATTGCATTTCCCGAAGAATCAACTGCATGTATAGTGAATGAAAAATTATCATTATCTCTTAATGTGTCGGAAGGGTAAAAAGAAATATAATTTACTGAATCTTTTTGCCATGTTCCTTTTACAATTGTACCCCCGGAAGTAGAATTAATTACTTTTGAATTTTTTATTGTCGAATCTTCGTTAAGTCCTGTTCCGCAGATGTCAACTACATGAAATTGGAAATAACCGGAGTTATTATTCTCAACAAATTTACTGTCTATTAATTCGGGAGGGGTAATATCTTTTCCCCCGGTACCCCATTGCGGAAATTTTATATAATAATCGTAATGATGAATTGCCAATCCGTCATATCCCGGGTGATCTTTAAAATATTGGTCGACCTCATACAAATTACTTTCCATGTTGCCCCAGCCTTCATCGTAAAAAGTTGAGGTTAACGGATCAACACTTTGAGTTTCAACACCAATTATTGTCCTTTTCCCAATCTGATCGGCATATATAACTTCGTATCCGCCGTCGCTTATTATTCGATTTGAAGTATCAACGTAATCCATCACTGCAACATAATCAACTAAGTTCATTAGCTGCTGAAGGTAGTAGACACCTGATTTGTTATCCAGCCATCCCGGAGTAGTATCATACCAGCGGGGGATAGCAACTCCGAAATATGTCCCGTCGTTCAATGAATCCGCTTTATTCTGACAGTAAGTTAAAAGTTCGATAAAACCGTTCCAGATAACTTCCCTTTCCGAAGGATCTGACCAGCCGGGTTTATTAAGGTAAGGTTCAACATCATACTGAACACCGTCGAATCTCTCGGTTGAATCTACCGCTTCGGAGTTGAACTTTATAACATAGTCAATATAAAGCTCACCGCTTTTAATATTTGTTGTTGCCCAGGTTTTATCACCGTCAAGATATTCCACAATTAAATTTTTAGAATGTGCATCTTTAAGGAATGAATGAAGTTTTGCTCTTTTCGCCGAATCTCCTACAACATATCCATGGGCAGAAATAAATACTCTATTAATACTTCTTGGGAATCCGGGAATAGCATTAGGATTATTCATCCCAGGCGGATTTTTACAGAAATCGAAAAATGCCTGCCTGGAAGAAGGATATTCAATTATACTTGAAGTGCTGGCCCAAACCCACATTGAACGAGCCTTGCTTTGCGGCTTAATAAATATTGAGCTGCTAAATATTATAATTAAAATTAAATAATATCTTTTCATATTTATTTCTCCCGATTTAATTCAGTTACTTTGAATAAGAGAAGCGGACTCTTTATCTAGATACAACCATGTTTTATCATGCTGTCTTAAAATAGAAGCCGGGGCAAGTGGAGTAATATCACCTTCAACGCATTTTTTTACGGCAGCAGCTTTGCGTAAATCCGGTACCGAACAAATAATTGCTTTCGATTTCAAGATTTGTTTAATTGACATACTTATTGCTTTCTTAGGTACATCATCAAACGTTTTGAACCAGCCTTCGCCAAGCTGTTGCTTCCGGCAATCATCATCGAGATTAACAACGAGGTAGGGTATTTCAGTTTCAAAGTCCGCCGGCGGATCATTAAATGCCAGGTGTCCGTTTTCTCCTATACCAATAAGGGCTACATCAACTTCAATATTTGAAATAAGCTCTCCAAGCCTGTTACATTCTTTTAATGATTCTTCTTGTCCGTTTATATAAATGAATTCTTTCAAAGATACTTTATCGGCAAATCTTTCTTTAAGATAACGCCGGAAGGACGCCGGGTGAGACATCGGCAGTCCGATATATTCATCCAGGTGAAAGGCAGTAACTTTTGACCAATCTATTTCTTCCTTTACTAAGTAACTCAGCATTTCAAATTGAGAAGCACCGGTTGCCAG
>JBJKQP010000027.1:0-3351 GCA_046705105.1 Ignavibacteriaceae bacterium
CTTCTATTTTTTCATCTGTTAAATATCCGCCTCCCGAAATCCTGCTTTTTAGTGCTCCTCCGAGAGTAAAGTGGCGTTTGTAAACATCCAATAAAAGTGCGGAACGATAACATGGAATATCTTCCGGGTTTCCGGTTGCCTGGTAAACCTGGCATGTTGTTGTACAGAGAGAACACCTGGAAACAATGCGGGAATAATGGTCGAGCATCATTTTGTAATTGGAATGTTTAAGAATTGCCGCGAAAGCTTCTAAAAAACGGCGCGGGCGATCGTTTACATCAAAGTCTTCAACATGATAACGAACGTTTAATTTCTGTTTTTCAATTACTTCCGGTTTTTTAACGGACTTGAAAGCCTTTGCGCGTTCTTCATTAGTAATTTTACCGGTTTTCATTTAATCCCTGCTCATTCAATATTTGGATTCTAAATAAAGAGTAGGCTATTGCTCTTTAATTTTGTATAAAAACATATGATGAATGTGAAAAAAAATCCAAGACATTAAATTTATTGTATCCGAAATGTGGTAATATTTACATTTTCAACTAACATTAATATGACTTTTATTACATTGGATAATAATGTACAGTTAAATATTATAGACGCATTCATACAAAATGTGTTAAAATGCTTTATTTTTTGCCGATTTTTAAATAATAACCAAATTCTATTTAAAGTAAGAAGGTGGTATTAAAATTGATGTTAAAATAACCAGATTAATTTTTTAAGGTGAAATTTTTATACGATAATAAAATATTTAACTATCTTAAAAATAAAGGCACTTTAAGTAAATATGGAAGATGTAAAAAGATCTAGGTCAGAACTCCTTAAAGAAATTTCCGAATTACGTAAGCAAGTAAAAGAACTGGAGGAAAAGATATGTAATTGTAAAAACAATAAGGATGATGAAAGTTTAAGGAAAGAAAGAGCATTACTAAAGACTTTGATAAACAATATTCCCGATGCCATTTTTGCAAAAGACAATGAAGGACGAAAGATCGTATCTAACCTTGCCGATTTAAATAATATGGGATTAAACTCCGAAGCGGAAGCATTGGGAAAAACCGATTTAGACATCTTCCCTAAAAATATTGCAAAGGGCTTTATGGCTAACGATTATTCGGTAATTCAAACAGGACAGCCCATACTTAAAAGAGAAGAGTTCTTTATAGGTAAAGACGGAAAAAAACACTGGCTGCATACATCCAAGCTTCCTTTGAAAGATGATGAAGGAAATATTATCGGATTGATTGGTATTGGTCGGGATATTACAGAACAAAAGACAATGCAGGAAGCCCTTCAAAAAGAAAGAATCTTGCTAAGAACAATTATAGACAATTTACCCGACGCCATATATGTTAAGGATTTGAAATCGAGAAAAATAGTTTCCAACCCGACAGATTTAAAAAATATGAATCAAAAATCGGAATCCGAAGTTTTGGGCAAAACCGATTTTGATTTTTTCCCGGAGGAAATTGCAAAAGGTTTTTATGAAGATGATCAAACCGTTATTAAAACTGGAAATTCTGTATCTAACAGGGAAGAATTTTTTATTAGTAAGGAGGGAGAAAAAACCTGGCTTTTAACATCTAAATTACCTCTAAGGGATGCCAAGGAAAATATAATTGGTTTAATAGGTATAGGTAGAAATATAACCGAACAAAAGAATTTTGAAGAAGCCCTGCAAAAAGAGCGTAATTTTTTACGAACTTTGATAGACAATTTACCGGACCTAATTTATTTCAAAGATAGCCATGCAAGATATGTTCTTAATAACCGGGCACATCAGCTTTCTTTGGGAGTGGAAAAACAAGAAGACATCATAGGGAAATCAACTTTTGATTTAAATCCGCATGAACTAGCGGAAAAATATTATAATGATGAAATGAAAATTATCCAATCCGGTGAACCGCTGCTCAACAAAGAAGAAATGGCCGTTCGGGGAGATACAGGGGAAAAGGTCTGGCATTTAACAAGTAAAATTCCTTTAAGAAAAAATGGTACCGTAAGCGGAATCGTTTGCATTAGCAGAGACATTACAAACCAAAAGGTCGCACAGGAAAAACTTCGCGAACAAACTGAAAAGCTAAGGCTGATTTTTGAAAATGCATTCGACGGCATTAGTATATTCGAAGAAAATTACGAACCCGGACAGAGGAAACTAATCGAATGTAATGAGCGGTATGCACAAATGTCCGGCCACAGTCGTGAGGAATTATTAAAGATTGGTAACCTTGACAAAGCAGGTTTATCTGTAGCTTTAAGTGAAAACAACAATGAATTTATTAACCATGGACAGGTATTTAAAGGTTTATATACATGGATTCGGCCTGATAAAAAAGATAATATAATTGAATATGCCGCTGTACCTATAAAGTTAAATGGAAAAACTTTAACTATTGGAATTGACCGTGATGTTACCGAAAAAAAACATGCGGAAGAAGCTTTGAAAAACGAAAGGAATCAATTAAAAACTTTATATGAGGAATTGGAACAAACAAATGAAGACCTTAAAAAGGCAAATAAAATAAAAGACCAGTTCCTGGCGAATATGAGCCATGAAATCAGAACTCCTCTTAATGCAATAATAGGTATGACCGGCTTATTACTGGATACACCGTTAAACGATGAACAGCGAGACTTTGTTGAAACCGTTCTTAACAGCGGAGATATTCTTCTGGCACTTATTAACGATATCCTGGATTTTTCCAAAATTGAAGCACAAAAAATTATACTTGAAAAACAACCTTTCGACGTAAGAGATTGTATTGAAGAAGCACTTGATCTTGTAGCATCTAAAGCAGCGGGAAAAAATCTTGAGCTTGCATATTCAATTGACGAAGGTTTGCCTACAAACGTAACAGGTGATGTAACCCGTCTAAGGCAAATTATGGTTAATCTTCTTAGCAACTCTATTAAATTTACGGAAGAAGGTGAAGTAGTTGTTTCTGTTATAGGACAGTTGAAAGATAATTATTCCTATCTGCTCCATTTTTCCGTAAGGGATACCGGCATAGGAATTCCGCCGGAACGGCAAGACCGGTTGTTTAAAATATTCAGCCAAGTTGATGCATCGACTACGAGAAAATTCGGCGGTACGGGGCTTGGGCTTGCTATAAGTAAAAAACTTAGCGAATTAATGGGCGGGACAATGTGGGTAGAAAGCAGCGGCGTTGCGGGTGAGGGATCGACTTTTCATTTTACAATTCTAACGGAGTTAGCAATTTCCCATGAAAACAGAACCGACTTGTCCGCACTTTCCGGTAAAAATGTTTTAATAGTTGATGATAACAAAACAAACAGAAATATACTTATTCAGCAAACTACCTCGCTTAACATGATTCCTGTTGGAGC
>JBJKQP010000028.1:0-4769 GCA_046705105.1 Ignavibacteriaceae bacterium
ATTTATGAAGAGACCGGCGTAAAAGAATTCTGGGTTGTTGATCCGGCAGAAAAAACTGTTGAAATTTTTGAAAATGTAAAAAGCAGCTTTGTCCCTTTCTCTAAAGCTAAGATTAAGGGAACAGTTAATTCGAAAATTCTACCGGGATTTAAAGTTGAAATAGAAAAGTTGTTTGTAAAAATATAATTAAAGATTAACGCGCAGTTCTTTTATTTTCCTCCACAATGTTGACCGGTGCATACCAAGTTCAACAGCAGCTTTTGATTTATTACCGTTGTTCCTTTTCAAGGATTCTATGATTAATTCTTTTTCGCTTTTTACATTTTGTGTAACGTCTTCTTGAATGACATGCTCATCAAGAATTGTTTCAGGTAAATGCTCAGGTAATATTACTCCGTTACGGCACATTACAAAAGTATGCTGAATTGCATTTTCCAGTTCGCGTACGTTACCGGGGAAACTATATTTTCTTAAAATGCGCAATGCCTCGGGAGATATTTTTTCCACGATGTTCCTATTCTTTTTCCGGTACAACTTTAAGAAATGGTCTACTAAAAGCGGAATGTCTTCAGGCCTTTCTCTCAACGGCGGAATCTTTATATTCATTACATTAATTCTGTAATAAAGATCTTCACGGAATCTGCTTGTTTCAATTTCATGCTTCAAATCAGAATTGGTAGCAGCAATAATTCTTGCATCCGAATAAAGCGTTTTTGAGGAACCCAGCGGGCGGTATTCACCGTTATTCAAAACTCTCAAAAGTTTTACCTGCAAGGAAATATCCATCTCACTTATCTCATCTAAAAGAAGAGTTCCTCCATTTGCAAGACAAAACTGTCCCGGCTTATCATGTTTTGCATCCGTGAATGCTCCTTTTTCATATCCGAAAAGTTCGGATTCAAGAAGCTGCGCAGGAAGTGCGGCACAATTTAATTTTATGTAAGGCCCGTATTTCCTGGAACTTAAATTATGAATAACCTGTGCAAACAACTCTTTACCAGATCCGCTTGGACCTTGAATTAACACGTTGCAATCAGATTCGGCGATGCTCGGCAGCAAACTGAGGATTTGCTGCATACGCGGATTCATACTTACAATGTCATCAAGCGTTCTTTTTTTGTTTATGCATTCCTTAAGATTTTCCAATTCGGAAATATCCTTAAACAATTCAACCGCTCCGATAATGGAGTTATTTTTATCTCTTAAAATTGTAGTTGTTACTCTGATTGGAATTTCACTGCCGTTTCTGGAAATTATGGTTACACGAATATTTTCAATTGGTTCTTCTGTTTTAAGCGTATCCTTTAGTGCACATCTTTTGTTGCAAATATCAGTACGAAATATATCGAAACAATGTTTACCTCTTGCTTCAGAAGCGTTGAAGCCTGTTATTTTTTCTGCTGCCCGGTTAAAGGATGTAATCCTGCAATTTTTATCAATTGTGAATATCCCATCACTTATGCTGTTAAAAATAATTTTACTTAGCTCTTCGTCCATTGCTATTTTCTTGGTCTTTTACCTCAAAATTAATTCTCAATATTTAATTTCAAAATTATCAAAATCTTCATTCATTATCTATGCTAATAACTTTCGCATATAGAATAAATTTAATGATGCGTACTCTCATAAATCGGATAAGGCAAAATCCAAATGTTCATTCTTAATTGCTTAATCCAAATGCTCATCAGCCTCAGGCTGAAAATTGTTTTATTGCTATATTGTTATTTACCAATTCGACAATTAAACAATTTAACAATTTATTTTTCTAAAATGATTTAGATTTTAGGTGAAAATATTTTAGCTGCTATTTCCAATTTTTGCCATTTCTCTCTATCAAGGCCTAAATTTGGTGCAAGTAAAGATGCCCTGCTGTTGAAAAATAATTGTCCCGGACTATCCGGGCCAACAAGAATTGCGGGGGAAATAAAGTTGTCGGCAAATTCTTCAATCGGGTTTTTTCCAAAGTAAGCGCCTTTTTTTGTGTAACCCAAAACTAAAAGTTGAAATTCTCTAACTAATAAACACCGATGAAGCTCAGTCCAACTATTGTTATAACAAACACGGAAACCAACATTAAGAAATTCTCCGGCACGTTCATCATAGTATAATCTTAATTCTTTTTCTTCCCTTATCGCAAGCTTTTCAATCTGGGAACGAGATAAAACTTTAGTATGCATATCATCCGGATCATAGGGATCATTTAAAAAATAAAAGACGTTTAACTTTTTATTGTGGACCTTTGATAGTTCCAGAGCAACATCAAAAGCCCAATCACCTTGTTTTGAATAATGCGCGCAAAATCCTACCGCGTTAAATGTTGGGATAGCCATATTTCCTCCTAATGTTTAATTCATCCCGTTATTAATATTTTGATTCAAAATATTTTACAAAAATCTTTCAGATTCTGGATTCTCGGTACTTGATACTCGATGCCGTTTAAAAAATCTAGTGTCCTTTCACAGAATTAACTATACTTGGCAGTCATGATCAATCCAATGACTGGACTTATTTTTTAGCAATCACCATCTCATTCCTGTCACGGAATGGTCCGTGACAGCTCAGTCTAATGTCCAGAAGTGTTAAGGACAGAACACTAGTATTCCATCTTCGTTTTAACTTTGTCAGATAAACAAGTATCCGGTATCAAGCTTCAAGTATCCAGCATCCTATATAAAAATTTCAAATAATTTTAGGTAACATTTAAGTAACCTGTGTACTAGTAACTTCTTTCAAATAATAATCCGAATAAACCGCACCTATCGGATTATTCGCAAGAGATTTATCTTTTACAAATAATGTTGAAACCGGTGCATTGCTCAGTTCAGTAAAGATACAATCCGTACCGATACATAAGCCTATAATTACATTAAAATCCGTACCGGCCTTGTTAAGAATTTCTGCCTGCCCGGATGGATTGCATGCAATCTTATCATTCTCAATTAAAGAATCATCGTTCAGCCGTTTGCCTCCTATTTTGCAGCAGACAGGAACTACATCAAAGAAACGATGCATTACCTTTGAAACTATTTCTGCAGGTTCGGCAAGATCAGTACAATATGCAATCCCGATTTTTTTATAATTCATTTCAATAGCAAAGTATATCAATTCGGAAATGCGGCAGAGAACTCTTTCATTTTCAAGAGAAATATCCATTGCCGAATTTAACATTTGTAAAGTCTCTCGACTTCCCTGCCCCGAATTAAATTGCGAAGATAAGGGACATGGTTTCCCTTTTATGCAGCGATAATCTTCGCATGCAAAGCAATCTATTCCTTCCGTCAATCCGGTATTTTTCTTTGTATAAATATTAGTTGATAACTTTAAATCTTTCCCGGTTTTTATTGAAAATCCGAAACCGGCTTTTAATGTTTTTGTTCTTATGGCTTCTATTGCTTCACTGTCGGAGCAGGCAACATTGTCGATAACCGAAATTCCCTGCTCTGTTGTTAATTTTTTGTCGTCATAACTTATTCCTCCGCAAACAAGCGTATCCACATTATTATCATTAAAAATTTTTAATAAACCGTTCCACGACTTTTCGTCTATTTGCAAATTTTTTTTATATACAATTCGATTCATTGTTAATTTTATTAATAAAATAGAATCGGCAATTGTACAGCGCGGAGCTACTCTATTTCCGAACAGAGGTATTCCGTAAATCATATATTATTTTCTTTTTATTTTATTGTTATTTAAACAACATATATGCCAACCAGTGCATTTAAGTCTTCTAATTTTTAAAATGCTTAGTTTAATATGCTTTAAATAATTTCTTTTTTAAATTTTAAATTTTTTGTCTTTCAAAAATGTTGCAATAATGTTTTACTGCAACATTGTGTTGCAACACCTACAACACTTTTAAACTCCGCTCAATTCATTTTGTTGATTATAAAAGAAAGATGATTAAAATATTTTTATGCACGTTCGATGAAACGTTAAATAACTATTATTGTTTTATTTAATAAGTTAATCCTGCTTCACCCTTTCATTTTTTTTATAAGATTTTTTTTCGAACTCCTGTCGTTGGAAAAAACTATTTTGCTGTTGGTATGCAACTTGTATTTTTCAATACGAAAAAAAATTATTTAAGAGAGTTTATATGCCCGAGCCATTATTAAAACAAGTCGAACAAATAAAACAAAATAAATATCCCTATTATGTCGAAAATCCAGTATGCGGCGAAGGCAGGGTTGCAAAGTTTTTGGAAGCTTTTGCCGCAATTTTAAATTTTACGGATTACAAATCGCTGCTTGATTCTTACTGCATGACAAACACAAAATGCAATCGATGTGCTGTTGCATGCCCTAATTATCTTGCAACACAGGATTACCGTGATATACCGTGCTACAAATCGAACCTGTTATTAAATATTTACAGGCGTTACTTCACTTTAAGCGGCTGGCTGAAGTCGCGTTTCTCAATGAATTCATTTGAACTTACGGAAGAAATTATCGATGAGATGAGTGATTTATTTTATCGCTGCACCGCCTGCAGGCGATGTACAAATGAATGTCCCCTTGGCGTTGACCATGGGCTTATAACACGTCTTGGTCGATACATACTTAGTTTAATAGGAATAGTACCAAAAGCATTGCAGGTAAGTGTAAGGGAACAATTAGAAGGTGCAACTCACAATACATCCAAAATTCCTAAAAATGCTCTGCTTAATACTCTGGAATTTCTTTCGGAAGAAATGGAAGATACTCTCGGAATAAAAGCTAAATTCCCCGTTGACAAACCTGATAAAGAATATGCGTTCTTCTGTGCAG
>JBJKQP010000029.1:0-7517 GCA_046705105.1 Ignavibacteriaceae bacterium
TAGAGATGAATAATACTATACCTATCTTGAATGTAAAAATTTTTTGTAAATCTATTGCTTCCTTTTTATCAATTATTTATTCAAATAAAACACGTAATAATTATTGCATATCTGCTACAGGCGCTCACGGTATTGTTACTTCTAAATCAGACTTAAATTTTAGAAAAATATTACAATCGTTTTACCTAAATCTTCCTGACGGTATGCCTAATGTTTGGATTGGATGAGTAAAAGGTGCACAAGAAATGGAGCGATGTTATGGCCCGGATGTTTTCAAAGAAGTTATAATTAACACAGCTCAGTATTCAATTAAACATTATTTTTGCGGGGGGAAAGACGGCGTTGCCGAAGAATTAAAAAGAGTGTGTGAAAAAAAATATAATAACTTTAACATAGTTGGAACATATTCCCCGCCATTCAGAGAAATGACAGATGAGGAGTTAAAAGCATTAGCTGCAGATATAAACAATAAAGATACGAATATAGTTTGGATAGGATTAAGTACACCTAAACAGGAAATATTTGCAAAGAGATTATCGGAATATACAAATGTTCATTTCATAATAACAGTGGGTGCAGCATTTGACTTCCATACAGGTAAAGTTAAGCAGGCACCAAAGTGGATTCAAAAAGCCGGATTGGAATGGTTTTTCAGATTAATGATGGAACCTAAAAGACTTTGGAAAAGATATTTTGAAATTGTACCATTGTTTATTTGGTACAATTTATTGGAATTCATCAAAGGTGATTTTTTTAATTATAAAACAGAAGGTGAGAATAGTGAGTGACCAAAAATCAGCATTAGTCTGCGGTGCAGGGGGGTTTATAGGCGGACATTTGGCTAACAAATTAAAGAAAGAAGGATATTGGGTAAGAGGAGTAGACTTAAAACATAATGAACACCAAGGTTTATTAGTTGATGATTTTGTTATAGGCGATTTACGTGATCCTATTGTTTGCAAAAATATTTTAGACAGGCCGTTTGATGAAGTATACCAACTTGCGGCGGATATGGGAGGTGCGGGCTACCTTTTTACCGGAGAACATGATGCGGATGTAATGCATAACTCCGCAACCATAAATTTAAATATGGCTCAAGGCAGTCAAAAAACCGGAGCAAAAAAAATATTCTATTCCTCGTCAGCTTGTATGTACCCGGAGTATAATCAATTAGAATCGGATAATCCTAATTTAGCAGAAGATTCAGCTTATCCAGCAGCACCGGACAGTGAGTATGGTTGGGAAAAATTATTCAGTGAAAGGTTATATTTATCATATCACCGTAATTACAGTTTGGATGTTAGGATAGCTAGGTTTCATAATATTTTCGGTCCTCAGGGTACCTGGGAAGGCGGAAAAGAAAAAGCCCCTGCAGCTATGTGCCGTAAGGTTGCCGAAGCAGTAAAAGACGGGAAAAATGAAATCGAGATTTGGGGAGATGGTAAACAAACGCGTTCTTTTCTCTATATTGATGAATGCCTTGAAGGTGTAAAAAGGTTAATGGATTCCGAAACCTTTCGCGGTCCGGTAAATATTGGCTCTGATGAAATGGTAACAATAAATAAACTTGCTGAAATTGCTATGGATGCTGCCGGGGTAAAGTTAAATATTAAACATGTTGATGGTCCGCTTGGCGTAAGAGGAAGGAATTCCGACAACAGGCTGATAAAGGAAAGGCTGGGATGGTCTCCTTCGTTACCATTAAAGGATGGTATTGCTAAAACTTATGAGTGGATTAGGAAGCAGGTGGAACTGAAGTAGGTTAGGGGCGGGAAAATTGGAAGTTGAGAAAATGGGAAAATTGGATGGCTGGTAGTTAATCAAATTTATTAAATAAACGGAGGAGTAATAAAATGAAACGTGAAAAAGATATAAAACATTTTAGAGACTTGGAAGTTTATCAATTAGCATTTAAGATGCATAATTCCCCGAAAAATGATTCCGAAATAAGGAGAACAACTATGGACTACCTTATCCCAACTAGTAATAGCATAAATCCGAAGGGGAAATTTCAAATTGAGTAAAGAAATAAAGGAAAGAATACATAACTTTTCCCTATTGGGAAATATTAGGTGAAAAAAACACGCATTAATTCGATCCGTTGAAAGAAATATTAAAATGGACGAGATTAAGGAAGCTTTACAGGAATGTAAAATTATTAGAGAGTATATAAAAGACAAGCCTTTGAAAAGCTATCTTACATTAGGATTTACCAATAGTAAAAGACCGTTGCATATTGTTGTTGCATTAGATGTAAATGCGAAATATATTTGGGTTATTAGTGTCTATGAACCTAATAAGGAAAAATGGGATGAAACATTTACGAAGAGGTTAAAATGAAATGTCCGTTTTGTGAAACTGAATTAAAAGAAGGTAAAGCCACTTTAACTTTTCAGATGGAAGGAAATAAAGTTATTGTAGTAAAGGGAGTTCCTGCACTTATTTGTGAAGAATGCGGTGAAGAATCAATTGATATTAAGGATTCTAAAATTGTAGAAAAATTAGTAAATAAAGCAATAGAAGATGGTATTAGTATGGGATTTATAGAATATAAATATGCAGCATAATTTTTAGTTACTCACTTATTTCGACGGTGAGAATAGTTAAATAAATTCATCCTTGGACTTTGCCGGAGACTTCTGTTATATAAGTATTGAAAACATAAGAAACTAGTAAATAAAAATAGAGAAGTCGGCAAGATGTTAAGTGCAATGATTTACAATCCAACACCATTCATAATAAAAAATTCTGCTCTCTGATTTCTGAAATCTGATCTATGTTTATAGAGTAATTGTAAGAATCTTCGTGTCTCTGTGCCTCTGCGGTGAAATTAAGAAAATGTTTTAAATTGAACTGTAGTATTTATTTTATATAAAGAACTATTGAATAAATTATTTTAGAGTGTAAGAAAATAAAATGTTAATCTACCGCACAACTCTTTATCTTTTAAGAATTACGCTTGATATTATAATAATAATCGGCACATATATTATTGCCGCCTTAATGTCGTATAAAAATTTTAATCTATTAGGTAACTCTCATGCTTTGTTTTTATTAATATCTCTTTTAATAATCTGGTTTTTTGCAACCAAATCCACAGGCTTATACCATGAGTTCAGGTCGAGGAATATAAGCTTTGAGATAATCAATGTAATAAAAAATGTTATTATATTATCTATCAGTACTATAATAATTCTTTTCCTGTTAAAGGAAGAAAAATTAAGCAGGATATTCGTAGCCTATTTTATTTCCATTAGTTTTATTCTATTGAGTATTGAGAAGTTCTTGGTCCGGGCCTTATTAAATTATCTGCGTAGAAGAGGAAGAAACCTAAGGAACTTGTTAATAATTGGTGCGGGGAAAGTGGGGATGAATTTTTATGATCTCGTAAGGCAGAATGCCCATTTCGGATACCGGCTAATGGGCTTTCTCGATGATTCGGGAAAAGCCTCGCTAAACGGCCAGTACCTTGGAAAGATTGATAAACTGGACTCGATATTAAATGAAAAAACTGTTGACGACGTAATTGTAGCCCTTCCTAATAATGCAACAAACAGGATAGAAGAAGTAATAAGGACATGCGAAAAACACACTACACGTGTTAAAATTATACCCGACTATTTCAAGTTTGTATCCAGCAAGTACAATGTAACAATGTTCGGAAGGTTTCCTATAATATCTGTTAGAGAAGACAGAATAAATGAACTGCACTGGCGAATACTTAAGAGAGGATTCGATGTCCTTTTCTCGGTTATAATTTATATCATGTTATTTTCCTGGGCCTGGCCTTTAATAACGCTTTTAATAAAAATTAATTCTCCCGGTCCCGTATTATACAAACAGGAAAGGTGGGGAAGAGATAATAAGAAGTTTATAACATATAAATTCCGTTCAATGTTGGATAAATCCTGCAGTGAAACGGATGAGAACGGAAAATACATGCAGGTTGTTAAGAATGATCCTAGGGTGACAAAAATAGGAAAGTTTTTAAGAATGACAAACCTCGATGAGCTGCCGCAGTTCTGGAATGTACTAAAGGGGGAAATGAGTATTGTCGGACCCAGGCCGCATCCCATTCCGTTAAATATGGAATCAAAGGATAAAATACATTTATATATGCTCAGACATCTGGTTAAGCCGGGAATTACCGGCTGGGCACAGGTAAACGGTCTTAGGGGCAGCACCACGGATCCGAAATTAATGCAGAAAAGGATTGACCATGATATCTGGTATATAGAGAACTGGAGCATCTGGCTGGATTTGCAGATTATTGCCCTTACTATATGGAATATGATTAAGGGCGATCCGAATGCGTATTAATCGGAATTTGTCTGTTGTTGGTATTAGATACCTGGTTATTAGGTAACTTGCAATTCTTTAATAAAAAATTATTTGTCATTAGTTGCGTTGTGTGTTGTATGTATCTCGCCGGATCATAATTGCAGAAGATATGCGGATTAGTTACTACAACTTAGAACCATAAAAGAATTCGAAATCAATAAAAAAATATTTTCCCCTAACAGTATATATAAAAGTATTTAAATGAACCTTGCAAATATTAAATTAAAAGCATTTTGCCTTTTGCTTCTTGCCTATTGCATATTGCTTACTGCCTACTCTTTTCCGCAGACTGTCTACCAGCCGTTAAACAGCAGTGTTTACCAGTTTCTTGATTTAATGGCACAGAAGGGCTTGATAAGGTTCGATGATGAGATAAGGCCGGTAAGCAGGGAGTATATTGCAAAGAAGCTTCTGCAATTAAAAATTAAAACTTCGAAATTCAAAAATTCCGGAATGACTAATCTGGAGATTGAGGAATTAGGGTTTTATTTGAAAGATTACGGGATGGAGATAAATTCAATTAAAAATGAAAAATTAAAAATTAAAAATAGTTCTTCTCTAAATGACTCAAAGTCTGCCCTAAGTAATTTTAATGAGGTAGAGACAAATGACTCCAACTACGCCAAAGCCTCGTTGGGCAGGTCAATGACCAATGACTTAATGACTAATGACCAAATGACAAGTGCCTCTTCCAACTATTCTCTGTCCAACACAAACCACAATTCACGGACTACTTTCATCAGTCGGGATCCCTTCGGAAGGTGGAGATTGTTTTCCTACAGCAGTAATCTTTTTAAGTTGAATATAAGTCCCGTGCTTGGTTATACTCTTGGTACCAGGGATGGAGCTAAGTATTCGCATAGATGGGATGGGGTCTATTTGTACGGTTATTTAGGCAGGCATATCGGGTTTAGTTTTAATTTTAGAGATAACTCCGAAGACGGAACAACTATAGATAGAACTAAAAATTTTACTCCGACAACCGGTGTAATTATTGCGAAATCGGATTTAAATAATATTCAATACAGCTCAATCAATACTAATATAACTGCAAACTGGTCGTGGGGCGATATATCAATATGCAAAGATTTTCTTAATTGGGGATACGGGCAAAGCGGATTATTGGTCTTATCCGATAAGGCTCCTTCATTTCCCTATATAAGATTGGATATTCATCCGGCAAGCTGGCTTAGGTTCGATTATATTCATGCATGGCTTAGTTCGGATGTGATTGATTCATCCGGACTTTATCCAACTTACCGGCAGGGAATTTACAGGGATCAATTCAGATCAAAATTTCTTGCATCCCATACCGTTACGGTTACTCCCGCGCGCGGGCTCGATGTTTCATTGGGTGAATCAATAATATACAGCGATAAACTTGAGCCGATATATTTTATACCTATTATGTTTTTTCGCGCAGCCGATCATTATTTAAGTCAGGGGAATAACAATGCCGGGGGCAATTCACAGTTTTTTATGGGGATAAGCTCAAGAGACCAAATTAAAAATACTCACTTATACGGAACATTATTTATAGATGAGATAACCCTGGAAGGATTGTTTAACCCCCAAAAGCAAAGGAACCAGTTCGGCTTTACTCTCGGCGGCTCGGTTACGGATTTGCCGATAGACAATTTGACTTTGACTCTTGAGTATACAAAAATTTACCCGTACGTTTATACCCACTATATACCTACACTGACATACCAGAGCTCCGGTTATGTTATGGGCGATTGGATAGGGAACAATGCAGACCTTGTTTACGGTTCAATTAATTACCGATTTATTCGCGGATTGCAGGCTATTCTTTGGGGTCAATATATACGCAAAGGTTCGCCCGGTACGGCAGATGGACAGTATACCCAGCCGCAGCCGCCGTTCCTTTTCGGATTAAGAACAAATTATTCTTACTTCGGCTTCGATGTAAAGTATGAGATTCTTCATGAACTTAACGCCGAGCTTCAGTATCAAACTACAAAGATTTCCAAAGAACAGCAGAACGGTTCTTTTACAAATAATAGATTAAATGAATTGTATTTCTCTTTGGGCTACGGATTGTAAATACGAAACTTTGGATATTACAGTGCACTAGTGTCATATCACTAGCGCTTATTTAAAATCTTTTTTATTACATAGAGAACCTCACCTATGCCTCAACTTAAGGAAGAACTAAATATATCATTCGATGCATATATTGTTTGGGAACAAGCAGATATTTAAGAAAATATTTTAGTGATAGAATTAATAAAATGTTAGTATCCCAAAGATATAACTTAATAACTGAAGTTATGAAAAATAAACCTCACCCCCGTCTCCCCTCTCCTTACTAAGGAGAGGGGGCTAGGGGGAGAGGTAAAAAATATGTTAAATTACAGCATGTTCCATCTTAATTAGTTTTTTTAATTATAACTACTTGTTAAATTTTCTCTAATTTTAGTTGAATACGTAACTCCAGTAATTAATTGGAAATAAAGGACCATATCACTCCTACGGAGTGCGGGTTTTGGATTGTATATATTTCTACAAACATTTAGCTCCTCCGGAGCAAAGAAAAACCGAACTGAATGCGCAACTCCATTAGGAGTTGAATGTTTGTAGATTTTATATCCCCCCCCCATCAACCGAACTCCAGAGGAGTTCAATGTTGATTTTTCTTGAAGTATAATTAATTATGGAATATGGAATTATTATTTGATTAGGTAAAATTAAGTTGATGCCTATGTACGTTCTCTGCGGTTAATTTTTTACTACTCCCAAAGGGATGGCTTTGCCAAGAGAGAACAGAGGATACGCAGAGTGGGAGCCTGCCTGCGCGAAGCCACTTCGGCGAAGGCAGGCTGCAATTAAAAATGAAAAATTGAAAGCAGAGGATCTAAAGAAACCGGAAGAATAAACATTGGAATTTGACAATGTCTTGGCTGGACAAGTTCTTATATCGCATAACGATTACTACAGAGTTAGAGCAAGCAGGAATTAATTACTATGTCGCCCCGATGGGGCTTTATGTTTGTTAGAGATTTGCTTTTGTTAATATTATTACGCTCCTAACGGAGCTTTAGAAACCGGAAGGATTTGAATTGAAAATTGTTAATTGAATTTATGTTAAATTATATTTTTTTAGAAAAAGCTCATCTATTAAATCGAAACTAACTCTACATTCTCTAATCTTGAAA
>JBJKQP010000030.1:0-3043 GCA_046705105.1 Ignavibacteriaceae bacterium
CGGATTTTATCAACACTCTAATGCTGCAGAGGAGTGAAGCAAAGAAGAAAAACGATAAGCAGCTTTCGCAGGCTATTAAAATTTTAATGAACAGCTTTTACGGAGTTATGGGAGCTTATAATTGCAGATTCTATCATCCGGATCTTCCTTCTGCAATTACGGGAACGGGGCAGTGGCTTCTGCTTAATAGTAAAGAATTTCTTGAAAGAGACGGGTACGAAATTGTATACGGGGATACGGATTCTCTGTTTGTAAAGCTTAAGGAAGGCGAGGGTAAGGATGCTGCTTTTGTGGGTGAAAACCTGGCTTCAAAATTAAATACTTACTGGCGGGAAAAATTGTTAAAAGATTTTGAACTAAATTCCTATCTGGAAATCGAGTATGAAAAATTCTATAAGAAGTTTATAATTACTCCGGCAAGAGGAAGTGAAACAGGAGCAAAAAAAAGATATGCCGGACTGCTTATTGAGGATAACAAAGAGAAATTGGAATTTGTTGGTATGGAATTCGTCAGATCGGATTGGACAAGACTGGCAAAAGAGTTCCAGGTTGAACTGTACGAACGTATTTTCGGCAATAAGGATATTAAAGATTGGATAAGATCTGTTGTTGCAAAAGTAAACAAGGGCGAGCTGGATAGTAAGCTTATTTATAAAAAAAGATTAAGAAAAAATATTGAGCGATACACAAAAAATATTCCGCCGCAGGTTAAAGCCGCAAGAATGATTGGCAGTAAAGTAAGTACGGTTTATTATGTAATAACTAAGAGAGGTCCTATTCCCATCGAACTGGACCATAGCGATATTGATTATAAGCATTATATTGAAAAACAGCTAAAACCGGTTGCCGATTCCGTATTAACTTTATTGGGTGAATCTTTTGATTCAATAGTAAATTCCACGCAATTAAACTTTTTTGATGATTTGAAATGAAATTTCTTCAAGTATTTATAGGATAAAAAATTGACCTAACTTTTTTTTTAGTTTATAATTAATTTATTAAATTGATTTTATAAAAAACATGAATAAGTTGAAATTAGGAAAAATATTATTTTTAATTTTGATTTCTTTAAATTGTATAAACTTCTGATGAAAATAATAGAGGATGAAAAAGAATTTTACCTTCGTAAGGCGGATCGTTTTAATAGTTTTTTATTTTAATATTGTAAGAAAGTATTGTCAAATGGGGCATGAATGTTAAATAATGCATCCATATTAATAGCAGAAGACGAAAATATTATTGCCAAAGATATTTCCAAAACTCTGGAAAGACTGGGATATAATATTTTGGGTGCGGTTAGAACCGGTAAAGATGCTATTTTAAAAACAGCAAGATTAAAACCCGATCTGGTTTTAATGGATATAATGTTGGAAGATGAAATGTCCGGCATTGAAGCAGCGGAAAAAATAATGAGCTCGTTCGATATCCCGGTTATCTATCTTACTGCGCTTGCAGATGACGAAACACTGCAAAGAGCAAAAATTACGGAACCTTTCGGATATGTGCTAAAACCTTTTGACGAACGAATTTTACATTCGTCAATTGAAATGGGTCTGTACAAACATCAGATTAATAAAAAATTAAAGGAAAGAACCAGGGAACTGGAAGAAGAAAGAATTAAATCCAACCAGCTTCTTCATAACATTTTACCCTCGGAAATTGTAAAGGAATTAAAAGAAACCGGAAGTATAAAGCCCCGTGAATATTCAAAAGTAACCTTATTGTTTACGGACTTCCAGGACTTTACGGAAATTGCCTCGCGTCTGCATCCGCAAGAATTAATAAATGAATTAAACATAATATTCAAAAACTTTGATGCAATAATTGAAAGCCACGGGCTGGAGAAATTAAAAACGATGGGGGATTCTTATATTGTTGGCGGAGGGCTTCCTAAAGAAACAAACAATCATGCTGTTGAGGTGGTTAGTGCCGCATTGGAAATGCAGGAGTATCTGAAGCAAAGAAATGCTCTTTCGGCAAACAAATGGATTATGAGGGCCGGTGTTCATTCCGGCAATGTTGTTGCAGGTGTTGTCGGTAAAAATAAATTTACGTATGATGTCTGGGGAAATACTGTTAATATTGCCAGCATGATGGAAAAAATGGGTAAGCCCGGTATGATAAACATTACTTGCGATACTTTTAATTTAATTAAGGACTCTTTTGAATGTGAACAGCATGGAAATACCGTTGTAACCGGTAACGGAGATATAAGCATGTATTTAGTCCGAAATAAATTGTATCAACAGGTTAATGCTCCCGACGACAATATTTAAAGATAAAATTAGTATTAAAATTAAATGGGATTGAAAAAGATAAAAATATTAATAGCCGAAGATGAATTCATTATAGCAATGGATATCAAGAAGATTTTAGAGAAGATAGGCTATGAAGTTACTTCCTTCGTAAGCAAGGGTGTTGATGTTATTGCAAAAGCAGAATCCGAAAAACCGGATATTATTTTGATGGACATAATGCTAAGCGGTTCAATAAGCGGAATTGAAGCCGCAGGAGTAATAAAAAATAAATTAAATATTCCTATTGTATATTTAACCGCATTAACCGATGAAGAAACTTTACAAAAAGCAAAGGTAACCGAACCCGGTGCTTACCTGTTAAAACCGTTTGATGAAAGAGGATTGCACAGCGCAATTGAAATTGCTCTTTATAAAGCAAAGATGGAAACCCAATTAAAAATAAAAACAAAAGAGCTTGAGGAAGAAAAAGAAAAAACCGACGAGCTGCTTCATCATATTCTTCCCGAAGATATTGTTAATGAATATAAACAATCCGGAGAAATAGCTCCAAGGCATTATCAAACGGTAACTATTCTCTTTACTGACTTTGAAGGGTTTAGGGATATTACAAATTCGCTTCCGCCGGGAGAACTGGTGGAGGAATTAAATGAAATATTCAAAAGCTTTGATACGATTATTGAGACCTACGGCCTGGAAAAATTGAAAACGCTTGGTGATACTTATATGATAGGGGGAGGGCTTCCAAAAGAATGCAATGACCATGCATTAAAAGTTGTTTGTGCTGC
>JBJKQP010000031.1:0-8828 GCA_046705105.1 Ignavibacteriaceae bacterium
ATTTCCAAATAATTTTAAAGGACAGGTTTTATAAATGTTAGAGCTACAAAGAACTATTGAAAAGCCGGTTTCTTTAACCGGGAACGGGCTGCATACCGGTGCTTCCTGCACAATGACTTTTAAACCGGCCGCCGAAAATTACGGAATAAGATTTGTCCGTGTTGATCTTGGCGGAAACCCGGAAATCCCTGCTATTGCAGATAATGTAGTTGATGTTTCCAGGGGTACTACTTTGGGTATCGGTGAAGCTAAAGTACATACGGTTGAACACGTACTTGCTGCCGTGGTCGGACTTCAGATAGATAATATAATTATTGAAATAGACGGAATAGAACCGCCGGTCGGCGACGGTAGTTCTATGCCTTATGTTGAGCAATTACTTAAAGCCGGTTTCGTTCAGCAGAATGCTCCTAAAGATTATCTTATTATTGATGATACGGTAATATTTCATGAAGAAGAAAAACAAATTGATATAGTTGCTTTACCGTTAGACGGATACAGGGCAACCGTTATGGTAGATTATCAAAATCCCGCACTTGGCAGCCAGCATACCGGTTTATTCGATTTGGAAAAAGAATTTGTTAGCGAATTTGCTCCGGCTAGAACTTTTTGCTTTTTAAGTGAAGTTGAAGAGCTTGCTGACCAGGGTTTAATTAAAGGAGGCGACGTAGATAATGCGGTTGTTATTATAGATAAAAATGCAGATGACAATGAGCTTGAAAAACTACGTACGAAATTGAAAATAAAAGAAAAAGTTAACTTAGGCAAAAACGGAATATTAAATAACAAAGAACTGAGATTTAAAAATGAACCTGCAAGGCATAAGCTCTTGGATTTGCTCGGCGACCTTGCTTTAATAGGTGCACCGTTAAAAGCACAAATATTAGCTGCTCGTCCCGGTCATCGCTCCAATGTTGAATTTGCAAAGCAGATAAGAAAACTTTACCAGCAGAAAAAGCTGATTAAAAAATATCAGTTTGTTAAAAAAGAAGGTGTTGTATTCGATATAAATGCCATCCAAAGAATACTGCCTCACCGCTATCCTTTTCTTCTGGTAGATAAAATTATTCATCTGGATCTTGATAAGAAAGTTATAGGTGTAAAATCTGTTACCGTAAACGAACCGTTTTTCCAGGGGCACTTTCCCGGCAATCCTATAATGCCTGGGGTTTTAATTATCGAATCCATGGCTCAAACAGGAGGCATACTTCTTCTTAACTCTTTTCCGAATCCTGAAGAAAAGCTTGTGTTATTTATGCAAATTAATAACGCAAAGTTTAGGCGTACGGTTGTTCCAGGCGACGAATTAGTTTTGGAAGTTGAAATGACAAATAAAAAAAGCAAAGTCGTTTTAATGAGCGGCAAAGCTTATGTAAATAATAATCTTGTTGCGGAAGCTGATTTTATGGCCGGCATTGTCGATAGAGGAGCCGGTAACGGGCAAAAATAATTAGGAATTAAATGAATAATATTCATCCGACTGCTATTGTTGGCAGTAAAGCAAAACTTGGAAATAATATTACTATTTCACCCTATGCAATTGTTGAAGACAACGTTGAAATAGGAGATGATTGTCTTATCGGTCCACATGCCGTAATATACAACGGTGCAAGAATAGGGAACAGAGTTAAGATTTATCAATCTGCCTCTGTTGCACATACCCCGCAAGACTTAAAATTTCATAATGAAGAATCCGTTTTTATAATTGGCGATGATACTGTAATTCATGAATTTGTAACTCTCCACAGAGGAACGGAAGAAACCGGTTTTTCTAAAGTAGGGAGTAATTGTTTATTTATGGCATACTCCCACGTTGCTCACGATTGTGTTGTGGGAGATAACTGCATAATTGCCAACGATGTTCAGATAGGCGGGCATGTTACGATTGAAGATTATGTAATTATAGGAGGATCAACGCCTGTGCATCAGTTTAGTAAAATAGGGCAGCATGCTATGATTGGGGGCGGATTCCGGGTTGTAAAAGATGTTCCTCCATATGTTCTTGCCGGAAGTGAACCGCTTAAATTTTCGGGATTAAATGTTATCGGGCTTAGAAGAAGAGGATTTTCAAATGAAGATATTTTTACTCTTAAAAAAGCTTACGGATATATTTTTTCCGAATCTTATAATACAACTCAAGCTAAAGAAAAGTTAATGGAAGAATTCCCCGAACATCCGCTTGTAAAAAAGGTAATCGATTTTATTAATAAGAGCGAAAGAGGTTTAATAGGCAAATGAAATGGTATTATATTAATACCGGATTTCGTTCGGGTAAATTTAATATGGCATTGGATATCAACTTGGCAAAAGGATGCAAAACGGATGAAGCAATTCTTAGGCTGTATAGATGGAAGCCGTATTGCATTTCGCTCGGTGCAAACCAAGATATTACTTCTATTAATGTTGCCAAAGCTATAAATGATAATATTGATATAGTTAAAAGGCCTACCGGCGGAAGAGCCATTTTACATGCGGAAGAATTAACTTACTCGGTTGTAATGCCAATTTATTATAACACTTCGGTTAGAAAAATTTACAGTGATATAAACATGGCTCTAGCCTCGGGATTAAAAAAGTATGATAGAAAATTAGACTTTGTAGAACTGGAAAATTTGCAGCCCGATTTCCGGAACTTTTATAAGGAAGAAAAAAGTACGGTATGTTTTGCCGTACCTGCAAAAAGCGAATTGAAATTTAAGGGTAAGAAATTGGCAGGCAGCGCACAGAGAAAGATGGGAAATGTAGTGTTGCAGCACGGTTCAATTTTGTGCGGAGATTTTCATAAAAATATAATTAACTATCTTAATATATCCGGCAAAGAAAAATCAGCAGTAATTAGTTTATTGAATTCAACCGCCGATATTTATAATATTACGGGAAGAAACGTTGACTATAATTTGCTCGGCAGTTCCATAGTTGAAGGATTTGGATCATACTTCAAAAACGACTTTGAATTAATGTTTGATTATAATTCCTTTATCTTTGAAAAAGAAGAGCTTTATTATTAAGCGGTAGTATAATTTATAAACCTAATTAAGAATTAAAATTATGAGTACTGAAAAAGAAATTAAAAGAGTAACAACTAAAACTCTATCTCTATTAAAGAAGAAAGGGATAAAAATTTCAGCATTAACTGCTTATGATTTTATAACTGCAAAAATTTTAGATGATGCGGGAATTGATGTTATTCTTGTCGGAGATTCTCTGGGAAATGTTTTTCAGGGAAACGATACTACTCTTCCTGTAACTATGGATGAAATGATTTATCATACCAAAGCTGTGGCAAAAGCCGTTAACCGTGCTATGCTCATTGTCGATATGCCGTTTATGTCATACCAGCTTAGTGTTGATGAAGGTTTTAGAAATGCAGGCAGAATAATGAAAGAAACACCTGCCGGAGCCGTTAAGCTGGAAGGCGGTATTAGGGTTGCCGAAACAATAAAAAAAATTACGGATGCAGGCATTCCCGTTATGGCTCATATTGGATTAACACCTCAAAGCATATATCAATTTGGGAGTTATAGAGAAAGAGGCAGAAATAATGAAGAGGCGGAGGAAATTTTAAGTGATGCTTCTGCTGTTGAGGAGGCCGGAGCCTTTGCTATTGTGGTGGAAAAAATACCTGCTTCTCTTGCAAAACGCGTAACGGAAAAAGTTAGTATTCCGACTATTGGTATTGGCGCAGGTGTAAATTGCGACGGGCAAATTCTCGTTACTCCGGATATGCTTGGTTTAAATGTGGACTTTCACCCAAGGTTTGTTAGAAATTATGCTAAATTAGCCGATGTAATTTCCGGTGCGGTAAAAAATTATATTGAAGACGTTAAGCAAAAACAATTCCCTTCCGAAGAAGAAAGCTATTGATATTTAATTTTCGAACGTTGCGGTAATCCTAGATAATATGAAGATACAAGTCATTGCTGTTTTAATTTTATTTATTGCAACCGGCAGTTTTTCATTTCCGCAAGTTGTTTCGGAAAACTTTTTAAGTGGGGCAACTGTTACCGGTATTGCCGGCGAGGGAAATTATATCTGGTTTTCTACTTATGGCCAGGGCATATACAGCTTTAACAAAACTACAGGTAATTGGGAGAACTTTTCTACTAAAAATAAAAATGCCGATTACGATTATTTCTATTGTATTGCTGCCAGTAAAAGTTACATCTGGGCCGGTGCTGTAGACGGATTGTATATTTATGATATAAGACGAAAACATTGGCGCAAAAGAAAATTCGGCCTTGGCGGGGAAATGGGGAATTGGATACGTGCTTTATGTTATGACTCATTGCAAAATGTCCTTTGGATTGGAAGGTTTCAATATCTTACAAGTCTTAATGTAAGAAGACAGCGTTACACCGATCATGTAATTGCCTCGGATAACAATTTAAAATCCAACAACTTTAAAGCAATTAAACTGGATGGCGACAGTCTTGTCTGGTTCGGTACGGAATCCGGTGTCTATAAATATAATAAAAAAATGAACCCGGATAACCGTTTATCGTACCGCTATTACGATAATAAAAATGGAGGCTTCACGGATGATGGAGAACAAGTTTCCATTTCTGATATGCTTTTTTCCACGACAGATGTTTGGTTTGGCACCGACGAATTCGTAAGCAGACAGAATCCCAAATTTAATGTCGGTGGTATTTATATCTATAACAGGAGAAAACATTGGATAAGATTATCTAAAAAAGACGGATTACCTGCAAACGGAATATATTGCCTTGCCAGAACCGGCAATAAAGTATGGGCAGGCGTTTATTACTTCGATGGACAAAACAAAAAAGATTACGGAAGAGGGCTTGTTCTAATCGACAGAAACGATTTATCCGTTACGCCAATAAATCTTAATCAAATAGATATTGAATCTTCAAAAGTTTTATGCCTTTATTTTGACGGCTCTAGCATGTGGATAGGTACAGATGACGGCTTATGCAGAGTATTAATTTCAAATCCGCTTGCCAGATGGACTGCAGGTAAACCGGAACCTCGTAAAAAAGAAAGTACCAAAAGACCAAGAAGAATTAGGAGATAAACTTACTTCGTAGTCTTACATAATTATCTTAATCATAATCTTTATCTTGCACTATTCCCTAATCAATTAAGATTAAGAGCAAGACCAAGAGTTGTGCTGATATCAAGTGAAATAATTATTTTAACCATTCTTTCCATGCATCTGGAGAATACCCTATAGTTGCTAGTTTTCCGTTTCTCACAATGGGCGTTTTAAATAACAGCGGATCGTTTAACAATTCTTCTTCAATATCAAATACCATAAATTTCATATTCCTTTTCTTAAATTGTTTGCCCTGCCTGTCGATTAGCTCTTCTAAAGGAATAACACTGCTTATATTTTCCAGTTCTCCTTTTGATATCCCCCTTTCGTTCAAATCTCTAAATTGAAACGTGATTCTCCTTTCTTTAAAAAATCTAATTGCTTTTTGTGTTTCCCTAGAATTTTTCGTACCGAATATCTGTATGTTCATTTTATTTTAACCGTAAAGTTTTATTTCGGAAAAAAGATAATTTTATTAACTTAAGATAAAATAATTATTCTTCTTTTCATGAGGTGATGAGTTGAAAACTCTGCTATTTTTATTATTGATTCCCGTTATTGCATTATATTCCCAGACGGTTGCGGTTCCCGCATATTTTAAAGTTGATAAAGCATTTTCCGATTCACTATATAAAATAATTAAATCGGTTGGATTAGACAGTACATTTAATGTCGGTGCAGACGGCACCGAACAAGTATCTTTTGCTGTTGTGGATATGGACGGCCCAAAGCCGGTACTCGGCGGCGTTCATTACGACAACTTCATTTACCCGGCAAGTGTTTACAAAATGTATGTCGCAATGACTATATTAAGCGAAATTAGCAACGGAGACTATTATCTTTCTACCCCTTATATAGTAAGGTCTCCCAACGATGTTGATCTGTCGAAAGAAATACCCTGGGATCCTCGTCCGTTGTTAAAAGACGGCGATACGGTTACGATAAATTATCTTCTCGATTTAATGATTACAAGAAGCGATAACTCTGCCGCCAACTGTCTTATTGATGTAGCTACAAGAGACAGTATAAATAATTTAATGCATAAGTTCGACTGGTACGGAAGTGAAGTAACAAGAAAATTTCTCAGCCGTAAATATGAAGATCCGAGATATAAGAATGTAAGAGGTACTGAAACATGTGCATTGCATGCCGCTGATTTTATGTATAGAATTTACACAAACAGGTTGGTCAATCCGTGGGTCAGCATGCAAATGAAGGCACTGCTAGGCCGCCAGTTGGATACAACCAAAATATCTGCAGGGCTTCCGCATAATACAATGTTCTATCATAAAACCGGCTGGTGGAGCTATTGGACTAACGATGTTGGCATTGTGGATAACGGTACTATAAAATATATAATCTCATGTTTTACCCCCGTAGAGCAAAAACTTGCCCGTCCTAAATTTAAGATAATATCTAGAAAAGTTTTTGATTTAATTGAAAGGAGATACAAACGGAATCTTAATAAAAATTGAAAGTTTGCATAGATTTATTATTATATACAGTGGTGCCCTTGTCATGGTACTCCGCTATTCTTGGGGATTGCGTAATGTGAGTCAATTAGAGATAACTCTATTAAGAATAAACTCCGAATCTTGCAATTTTGTAATTCTGCAATTATTTAATGAGAATTTCCTGTGTCCTTTTTGAGCGCGGGAACCTGCTTTTAATTCCTGTGTCTGTTACTACGGCAGTACCTAAGATATTATCTTTATACTTTACTACGCATTGCCCGTTTGATAGAACATTATTTTTAATTGTCCCGCCGTTAAGATACGTGTTAAGTTCTTCAAGGTTTTCGACTGAATAAATTCTGCCTTTAATTTCTTTTTGCAAAACTTGAGCCGCTTGTGTATGAAGAATTACGTTTGAATTTTTATCTATAACTCCGAATCGCTCTCCGATTCTTTCAAATAATCTAAGGTGATCATCCGACCAATTTTTATCTATAAAATATATATCGTTTCTTTTAATTAAGAATTTATATTTTTTAAAAACATTTTTATCAATCCCAAAATCATTTTCTATGCCGGAAAGAAATCCCGATATGCCTTTATTTTCCGAATCAATTAATTTCAATTCCGATTTTGCAGGCAAAGTAATCTCCGGTGATTTTGTTATTCCCGTTTTCTTTAATTTAACAATAAAAAAGCCGTCCGAGTCAACTTCCCACGGAAGAATTCGCCTGGCCCTGGAAATTGACGGATTAAGATTTTCATCTTTATAAATGGTTAAACCTTCTTTAGACTTTATCGAAAGTTCAATATCAAGTATTTCTACCGGATATTTTTGCAGAACTTTGTTTATGACAAATTCATTTTCCTCAGGAGTTAGAGTGCATGTTGAGTATACAACCTGACCGCCTACCTTAAGCATTTTTACAGCGGCTATCAATAATTTTAGTTGAAGTTCTCCCAGCCTTTTTGCTCTTTCAATCGACCACCATTTGCTCACTTCTCCTTTCTTTTGTATTATTCCCAAACCGCTGCACGGCGCATCAACAAGTATTTTATCAAAGTGTTCGCTGTAAATTTTACTTAACCATTCACCCTTGTAATGAACAACTCCCGAATTCATCACATTCATACGGTCTATATTAAAGACCAGCATTTTAACTCTATCCAAGGCAATTTCATTCGCAATTAAAGTTCCTTTATTTTGCATCAGTTCGCTAAGCTCGGTAGTTTTTGATCCCGGTGCCGCACAAAGGTCCAGCACAATATCGTCTTCCGACGGCGAAAGAACTAACGGTGGAATCATTGAAGATAAACTTTGTATATAGTATTCGCCGTTAATATGTTCAATTGTTTTACCGAGTACTTCATTGTTTGCGGTTACTTTTAATGCATTATTAATAAACGGAACATCTTCGGTATAAAGTGAATAATTTTTATGAAGCTTCTGAGCGAGGTATTTTGTATCGGTTTTAATTGTATTTGCTCGAATGTAGTGTGCAGGTTCACCTTTTATAAAATCAATATATTTTTCCGCAGCCTCCTTGCCGTAAAGGGAGCTTAAGTATGAAAAAATATTATCACTTACATCAATCAAACTTTCAGTACCTCACAAGGTTTAATAGTTTAAATATTTCATTTACAGTGGAACCGGAGTTTCTTTCACCAGGAAATTTCTTCTTAAAATCTTTATCAATTTGTTTAATTATTTCGTCAAGGTAAGATTCGTATTTTGAAACCGATTTTTTAACAGACAAGTTATCCTTCGGGATATTTATTTTACCGGGTTTTGTTCTGTTTGCGTAGATTATATATTTTGCTTTATCATAATTATCCGCTTGCAGAATAGGCGTTCCTTCTGTAGTTAGAATCTCAATAGAACCGAAGAATTCTCCTCCTATAATTAAAGTTTTTTCCGGTAGGTTTAATACTTCGTTGCCTTTGTCGGACGTAAATTCGGAAGGAAATAATTTTATTCCGTCATTAGTTATTGTAGTAATCCACGCCGAAATAAATTCTTTTTTGGTCAAGTCTTACTCTTTGTATTTCTCAATAAAATCAGAAATGATTTTTTTAAGTTCATCCGGGTCGGAATAGGATTTAACGACAAGTAATTTTGAGTCACAACCGTTAATCATCGCAGAAGCTTCATCAGCTTTGGAATTTAATAACGCAAGAACGGGTTTTTCCAAGTTATAAAGAGCGTAAGCAATTTCGAAACCCACACCAATACTTGCCCCGGAAATTTCTGCTATTATTGCTTTACTGCTTCCGAGCCATTTTATATCTCTTTTAAATAATTGTTTGTCGGTTAA
>JBJKQP010000032.1:0-19361 GCA_046705105.1 Ignavibacteriaceae bacterium
ATGTAGTTAAAAGACAGGTTACCAACGGTCTTAAGGACGTTTCCGTTGAGGAGCTTGGTAAAATAATTATTGCTTACGAACCTGTTTGGGCAATAGGTACAGGCAAAACAGCTACTCCTGCTCAAGCGGAGGAAGTTCATGCATATATAAGAGAATTAATTGCCGGGCTTTATACCGCCGAAGCCGCAGATAATTTGGTAATTCAATACGGCGGAAGTGTAAAACCGGATAATGCTGCCGAACTGCTTTCCCAAAATGATATTGACGGTGCACTTGTCGGCGGCGCTTGCCTTAAGGCGGACTCTTTCATTAGCATTATTAAATCTGTATAACGTACTAGAATATAAGAACTTAACTAAGGCAGCTATTCGGAATTTACGTAATAGCTGCCGTAAAATTTACATTGATTTCCCCTCCTTTCTTTAGTATATTTGTCGGTTTAATTTTAAATTATAGGACACTTGAACCGGATGGGCTTCTCCAGATATATTTCTGCTGCTTTTCTTATATTTCTTTTGCTTTTCACCCAATCCGCCTACTGCCAAATTATCTTTAAAGAATTACCTGATTATCATATTAAAAAAGATTCTACTTTTTTCGATATAACACAAACAAGATATATAATTCCTCTTGACGGCACATGGAGCGTATATTCTGCGGGAGATAAAAATAAAAGCAAAGTTAAGATAAGTGTTCCTTCTGTTTTTGAAGGTAACGGGGAATTGGTTTTTGAAAAGCAATTTTCTCTTACAAAAGATCTGGTTTCCAATCATAAATTAAAACTTGTTTTTCTGGGTTTAAATTATACGGCGGATATTTCCGTAAACGGGGTAATTATTTTCAGACACTCCGGCGGCGATTTCCCTTTCAAGTTCGATTTGCCGAGAGATATATTATATTCAAATAAACCAAATGTTCTTTCGGTTAAGCTACACTATAAACTGGATTCCAGGGATACAATTCCTCTAAAGCAGCGATTTTTATTCCCGCAAAACTTCGGCGGAATATTAAGAGATGTGTATATAAAAGTAATGCCGGTTGTTTCAATTTCCGATTTGATTATCGGAAGTAATTACAATCCGAAAACCCGTGCTGCAAAGATAAATCTTTATGCAAAGTTTGATAACCAGGAACAAAAAAAAAGCGACACAACAAAAGTTCCCGTTCAGTTTGCCTACCTGGTTAAATTAATTTCTCCCAAAGGTGTAAGCATAAATTTATCCAAAGCAAACCAATTCAACCTTAATCCGAACGAAGAGAAAACTATTTCACAGAGTTATGAAATTAAATCTCCGGATGTTTGGTCTCCGGATAATCCGCAGTCGTATTCCGTTGATGTTGAATTAATGTCGGACGGAAATCTTATAGATAAAACGCTTCGTCCGCTTGCTATATATAAGTTGCAATCCGGCCGGGATTCACTTACACTTAACGGGAAAAATTTTATGCTGAAGGGAGTTACATACATTCCCTCATTTTCCGATTATGGAAACCTAGCAACTTATGGTCAGATGGAAAACGATATTAAGATGATAAAAAAGCTGGGATTTAACAGTGTAAGATTTGCCAAGTCGGTTCCGCATCCTTATTATCTGGAAATGTGCAGAAAATACGGTCTTCTTGCTTTTATAGAAATGCCGCTTAATTCGGTACCGGATCAGCTTGCGGAGGAATTTAATTTTATTAACAGATGTAAAAACTATTTAACAAATTACATAAACTATTATAAAAAATATTCGGCGGTTGCTGCCGTGGGGCTGGGTAGCTCGTACCTGCCTAATTCGAGCGCACAAACCGCACTTATTAAAAGTTTAGCATCCATTGTTAAAAACACTTCCCATAAACTAACCTACGCCTCATTTTCGGGCTTCGACGTAAGGCCAATTACCGATGTGGATCTTTACGGTGTGGAACTTTTTAACAAAGATATTGATAACAATAGCGCCCGCTTCAAAGATATGCAATCGATGTTAGGCAAGGGTAAAGCTTTTATCAGTTCCGCAACTTATGTTGTTAACATTGGTAATTCAAACGGTTATGTAAATAAGCATTCTTTTGAAGCACAGGCAAAATATTTTGAAGATCTTCTGGACTATTCGGATAACAATCCGCTTGCCGGTTACTTTGTAAATACTATGTTCGACTATAGGGGTGACTATGCATCTTTGGTCGCGGGCTACAGTAAGGATAATCTTTACAGAATAGGAATTTGCAGCGAGAACAGAAGTACAAACAGGCTGAGCTATAAAGTTATCTACTCTAAACTTAATGGCTCTGAAAAAGTAACGATCCCGATAGGAAGCAAGAAAGATGACTCTCCTATGATATTTATTGTTGTAGGGCTGTTGCTTGCCCTTATAACGGGTGCACTTGTTAATTCCGGCAGAAAGTTTAGGGAGGATAGTTCCAGAGCTTTATTAAGGCCGTATAATTTTTTTGCGGATGTCCGGGATCAGCGAATTATGTCCGGTTATCACTCTACGGTGCTTGCTGTAATAATAGCCGCTGTTACTGCTCTAATTATCAGCAATTTATTGTTTTATGTTAGGGAAAGTATTGTATTCGAAAAGGTGCTTCTTTCTTTCGGAAGCTCCGGCTTAATGAAAATTTTTAGTTACCTTGCCTGGCATCCGACTTCGGCTATATTATGGCTGACTATTGTTTTTATTGCAGCTTTGGTATTGTTAACTCTTTTAATAAAGGCAGCCTCATTTTTCGTAAGGAACAAAGTCTTTTTGGCAAGTTCATATTTTACGGTAACCTGGTCTTTCCTGCCTTTGGTGTTGTTAATACCTGTAGGAATTATATTATACCGTGCACTTAATGCGGATATCATAAATGCATATATCTACATATTACTTATACTTTTCATTATCTGGATTTTTTACAGGTTGATAAAAGGAATATACGTAATTTTTGATGTCAATCCCGGCAGTGTTTACTTCTACAGTATTCTTATAATCTTAATTGTTGTAGGTGGTTTCCTTTTGGTGTACCAGATAAAAAGCTCGGTAATAGATTATCTCCAGGTTACCTTCAAACAATATAATATTCTCGGGTAAGTTTAAAAATTGTATTTATCAAGATTGGAAATATTGGGATTCAAATCCTTTGCGCTAAGGACTCTTATTAATTTCAACAAAGGAGTTACATCTATTGTCGGCCCAAACGGCTGCGGCAAAACAAATATAGTTGATGCAATAAGATGGTGCCTGGGCGAGCAGCGAAGCGGTGCATTAAGAAGCGATAAAATGGAGAATGTTATATTTAACGGCACATCGGATAAAAAGCCGATGGGAATGGCCGAAGTTTCCCTTACAATTCAGAATAATAAAGGAATTCTTCCCACCGAATATTCCGAAGTTACAATTACAAGAAGAATTTTCCGTTCGGGCGAAAGTGAATATCTTCTTAATAAAAATATATGCCGACTTAAAGATATAACCAACCTTTTTATGGATACCGGCATTGGAGCAAATGCTTATTCCGTTATAGAGCTTAAGATGATAGAAACTATTTTAAGCAGCAAAGCGGAAGAGCGGCGCGTCCTGTTTGAAGAAGCTGCCGGTGTAAACAAGTATAAATTACGGCGCAGGCTTGCGCTAAAAAAGCTTGACGAAGTAAAAGCCGATTTAACCCGTGTTAACGATATTGTTTCCGAAGTTGAAAAGAAGGTAAACTCACTTGAGCGCCAGGCAAAAAGAGCCGACAAATATAACAAGCTTTCTTCTACTCTTAGGGAACTTGAACTTGATCTTGCGGAAAGAGAAAATGCTCTTTTCAACCTAAAAAAAGTGCAGTTCAAAGAAAATAAAGATGAAAAGTTTAAAAAGAAGATAGAAGTTGAATCGGAGCTTGCAAAGCTGGAAGACGAAATGCACGAGATTAAAAAGCAGCTTAACGAGATTGAATATCTGTTAAAGAGCAAGCAAACGGAAGTTACTGCACAAACCGAAAAAATTTATAACATTCAAAAAAATATTTCCGTTTCCGAGGAACATCAAAAATCTCTGGAAAGCAATATTGAACGATATAAGCAGGAACTGGAAGAACTAAATTACCAGCTTAATGAAGCGGAAGAACTTATTGTTGAAGGGAATTCTGCAATAAAAGAGTTTGAGACAAAAATTTCTTCCAAAGAAGAGGAACGTTCCGGAATTAGAGAAACATTAAATAAATTTAAAATAAGTCTGGATGAAAAAAGGAAAAACTTAAAAGAACACTCAGATTATTTATTGGAAAAATTTAAAGAAATTACAAGAAAGGAAAACGAACTTTCCAATATCGAAAAGAACCTTGAAGCCAGGAACCAGGCCATAAGCAAACTGAATGATAAAATTCAATCATTAACAAACAACATTGCCAAAACCGTCGGTTTCCTGGAAGAACTCGAAAGAGAAAAACAGGATACGGAAAAAAATCTTGCCGAAGCGGAATCCGTTTATTTGAAGAAACAAAAAGAAAAAGAAAATCTTGAAAAAGAACTGGGATTAAAAAGAGAAAAAGAACTGGAGTATAAAAGCGTTTTAAACGGGTTAAAAGAAAAGATAGGTTTAATCCAGAATTTGATAGACAATTTGGAAGGCGTTCCCAAGGGTGCAAAAGCTCTGCTGGAGAACAATGAATGGTCCGGCAGCGGCAAAACATTGCTTGCGCATATTTGCGGTTCTTCGGAAGAATACAGGTTTGCAGTTGAGGCTTCTTTAAAAAATAATTTAAATGATATTCTGGTAGAAACAATCGAAGACCTTAAAAACGGTATTGAATATTTGAAGGACAACGAAATTGGTAAGGCATCGTTTTACGTTCCCGGTTTTAGAAACGGAAATAAAAAGACTTTTGCCGAAAGGTTTAGGGATTTTTATTTAAAACGCAGCGCAAAAAAGCTTGAAAGAGAAGAAGGTTTTTTAGGATGGACGATAAATTTTATTCAGTCCGAAGAAAAATGGAAGCCGTTCTTTATAAAAATTCTGGAAAGAACCGCTGTAATAAATTCACTGGAACGTGCATTTGAGCTTGCAAGTAAATACAGCGGATTTAATTTTGTAACTTTAACAGGCGACTTCGTCGATAGGTCCGGTGCAGTTGAAGCCGGGTCGGCACCAAAGCCGGATGATTCTTTGTTCGGCAGGAAGCAGTTCCTTGAAAAGCTTAAAGAAGAATTTCCGCAGAAGGAAGCTCAACTTGAAAAAATAAAAGCGGAAACCGACGAACTTGAAGCCAGAATTAATGATATCGATTTGAAAGTCCTTTCAGAAAGAGGCAGGCTTCTTGTAAACGATCTGGCGAATGTTGAAAAGCAAATTGCCCAGTTTGAATTTGAGAAGAGAAAAGCCGACGACGAAATAGAAAAAACAAGGCAGGAAATAAACGACCTTGCTTCGGAATCGAATATGTTTGATAACTTGAGAACAAGCTTAAATACTTCGTTGGATAAGGATAAGGAAGAAAGACAAAAAGCCGAAAGCCGGCGAGAATTGCTTGAAGAAGACTTTAAGAAATTCGAACTGGAATACAATTCTCTTGCCGCTAGTTTAAATAAAATAAATCTGGAACTGGAAAGATTAAACGGTGAAAAGAAGAATACCGGGAACTCGGTTACCCGTGCACAAAATTCAATTGAGAATATAAAGAAATCAATAGCTAAACGTGAGTATGACATATCTTCCTCCGCAGAGGAAATGAATTCGCTGAAAAATGTAATTGAAGAAAGTAAATATGATTATGATGAATTGGTAAGAGGTAAAGAAAAACTTATTGAAGAAGAAAAGGAAATTGATTCAAAATATAAAGAAGTAAGAAAGCTGATTTCCGAAAAAGAAAACGTGCAAAATTCTTTGCGCAAAGAAAGAGAAATTTATTCGGACGAAATTCATTCGAGCGAAATTAAGTTAAACGAACTTAATATGAAACTTTCAAACCTTCAGGAAAACATCAGGGAAAATTATTCGATAACTATAGAAAACAAAACTTTTGAAGATTTGGGTTCATTTGATTTTGATAAAAGGACGGAAGAAGTTCATCAATTAAAGCAACAGGTTAAAAACCTCGGACCGATAAACCTTCTTGCTTACTCGGAGTTTGAAGAGGAAAAGCAGCGTTTGGAATTTTTAACAAAACAAAGAAACGATCTGATTGAATCCGAAAAAGATATTGTAAAGACTATCAATGAAATAAATACTACTGCCCAGAAGCAGTTTATGGATACGTTTGAAAAAATAAGAGTGAACTTTGTAAATATATTCCGGGGACTTTTTAACCCCGGCGACGAAGCGGATTTGCGCCTTGAAGAAAATACTGATCCTCTTGAAGGCAAAATAGAAATAATAGCCAAGCCTAAAGGCAAACGTCCCACTTCTATTGAACTTTTATCCGGAGGTGAAAAGACCTTAACGGCAATAGCCTTACTTTTTTCAATTTATCTGGTAAAGCCAAGCCCGTTTTGTATACTTGATGAAATAGATGCACCGCTTGACGATGCTAATATAGACCGGTTCACAAAAATTATCCAGGACTTTAGCACCGATACACAATTTATTGTAGTAACGCATAATAAAAGGACAATGGAAGCAGCAAGCACTTTATACGGAGTAACTATGCAGGAGGAAGGAGTATCAAAATTGGTAAGTGTAAGATTTAATGAGGATTTTAACTTTGTACAATAATTATTTTGTAATATGCTGCGGAATTATGTCTGAAAATATAATCGAATCGAATTCTATAAGTTTATTTTTCTTTATAGTCGGTTTATGTTTTTTCTTCCCTTTAAGAACGTATGCTCAATGGTCTAACAACCCGAATGAAAATACGAAACTTGTTGTTGAAACATCCGACCCGATAAATATTTCTACAGTGTCCGATAACGAAGGAGGAGCGTTTATTTTTTGGCAAGACAAAAAAGACGGCCTGCTTAATTCCGTCTACTTTATTCATATTAATAATTACGGTAAAGTCAGCTTCCGTGCAGACGGGAAAAAGATTACCGGCTTAAGCGGAGCAGAAGAAAATCCTGTTGGTATTTCCTATATGCATAACTCTGCTCTTGTCTTATGGACAGATTACACGTTTTCCAATTCAGGTGATATTCATATTCAAGATGTACAAACCAACGGACTCCGCTTGTGGACGGACAACGGTGTACGCATTACCAATACTAAGAACCGTGTAAGCAATTATTCTTTATGCGTAAACGATTCCGGTTATGTCTTTGTTTCTTATGTTTCCAAGGAACCTTCAATTACCGGTTCCTATAAAATTATGGTACAGAAAATTAATCCCAACGGTAAATTGTTGTTTGGTAACGGAGGCAAAGGCGTTTTCATTTCCAAAGACAGAAAAAGTACAACATCAATAATACCGGACGACAGCAGCGGTGCCTTCGTCTTTTGGATTGGCAACAGGGGAAATAAAAGTATAGTTTTTGCGCAGCATGTAGATTCGACGGGTAAGCCAACATGGGGCACGAAACCTGAAAATATTTCCGCTCTTTCCGGTAATGTATTAACATTTATTACTAAAAGATATGAAGGTAATAATGCTTACATTGCATGGCAATTACAAAAATCGAATAAAGATGTTTATCATCAAATTATAAATGAAAATGGTAAATGTCTTTGGCCGTCCGGCGGCAAACCGGTAACAGACTTAAAAGGAAGTCAGGTTAATCCGCAGGCGTTTATCTCGGGTTCAACAATATTTTTAAGCTGGACAAACGAACAGGGAAACGATAAAGATATTTATCTCCAAAAATTCAATAAAGAAGGTAATCCCTTATGGAATAAAACAGGCCTGCCGGTTATAAAATTTCACGGAGATCAGTTCGGGCAAAAAATTATCGGCGACGACAAAGGCGGTGTTATCCTTTCGTGGATAGATAGAAGAGTTGATTCTACTCTTGCAAACATTTTTATTCAAAAAATTAATAAAAACGGTAAAAACCTTTGGGATTCTCTAGGGCTGGCTGTTTCGTTGAATTACAATACTCCCAAAAGTTATTTGTCTTTGGTTTCCGATGATAAAGGCGGAGCCATTGCTATTTTTAAAAATACCCGGAATAAAATTAATAATATTTACGGGCAGAAAATATTTAATTCCGGTACTTATGTTTCCCAAATTGTCGGATTTAATACGCAAATATTAAATGATACGGTTATAGTATCCTGGTATGCTGCTAACGAACAGAACTACCAAATTTATAAATTGGAAAGGGCATCGCAAACAGAAGCGGACAGTATGAATTGGGTTGTTATTGATTCATTACAATCTTCCGGTAAAAGCAAAGTGATGCAGTATCAATTTGCGGATGTGCCCGATGTAACCGGTACTTTGTACTACCGGGTAATTCAAAGTGATTCTTTAGGTAACGAGCAGGTTTCAGATATTTCCAGGATCAATTATTTCGGTACTCCTTCAACTACTGTGGTTGCGCAAAATATCCCAAATCCGTTTTCAGATTCAACTAAAATAAGTTTTTATCTTCCTAAAAAGGCGGATGTTACCGTGGAATTTTTTAATGAACGTGTGGATAAGATTAGTGAAATTAATAAGTCTTTTCCCGCCGGGGAGAATTATATTGTCTTTTATTCAAAAGGATTAAAACCGGGTATATATTTTTACAGATTTAAAGCCGGTAATTTTGTTGACGTAAAAAAAATGGTGATAACACAATAGTTATGTTATTTAATAAAGTATTTAAAATATTTGTCGATTTCGACGGAACAATAACCACCGAAGATGTCGGTGAATCTATCTTCCGGGAATTCGGTAAAAAAGATAAAATTAACGACATTATCGTTAACTTGCTTAGTGATAAAATTTCCGCCAGGAAAAGCTGGGAACTGATGTGTAAAGCTGTTGATAAGATAGATAAGAAAACTCTGGATGATTTTATTAACAAGATGGAAATCGATCCGACTTTTAAGGGATTTGTAGATTATTGTAATTCTAATAATATGGAGTTGTTTGTATTAAGCGACGGCTTTGATTATTATATAAATAAAATTTTCAGGAGGGAAAAACTCGAACATTTAAGAGCTTTTTCCAACCATATGGAACTAAAGGAAAATAAACTGATACCCTCATTCCCTTATCTCGATTCTAGTTGTTTTAGCTCCGCAAACTGTAAGCGAAACCATATAATTAACAACAGCAGCGATGAAGATTATACTGTGTTTATCGGCGACGGAAACTCCGATAAATATACATGCCAGTTTTGCGATTTTATATTTGCAAAAGACGACTTACTTAAGTTTTGCGAAGTTGAGAGAATTACTTATTTCCCGTATAAGAATTTTAGTGATGTAGTAGTAAAGCTTGAACAGCTTCGATTGAAAAAAAGATTGAAGAAAAGATACCAGGCGGAATTGAAAAGAAGAGAAGCATATATCTCGGAATAAACAATGAGCGATTAACCATTAACATTTAACTATTAACCGATATATGTCAAAAACAGCAGAAAAATTTTTTAAGTATCGCAGTTATACTCCGATACCGTTTTTATTGGTCATGTTTTTTTATGAAGATGCAAACATTTGGAGTTTGATAGCCGGATTTGTTATTGCTGTTTCCGGGGAAATTATTAGATTCTGGGGTGTAAGCTGGGCCGGAAGCGAAACACGCACTACCGGAACCGTCGGCGGTAGTTTTTTAGTTGTAAGAGGTCCGTTTGCATATGTACGCAATCCTTTGTATGTAGGAAATATGCTGATGTACTTAGGCTTGGGAATTATGTCCTTTGCCATTTTTCCGTATCTCCAGATAGTAGCGCTGTTGTTCTTTTTTATTCAATATTACTTTATAGTTAAAGAAGAAGAAGGTTACCTTAAAAAAACATTCGGGCAGGAATATGAAAATTTTGTTAAGCATGTACCGAGGTTTATTCCCAGATTAATTCCTTACAAAGCTAAAAGCTTGGAGCAACCGGTATTTAGCCTGAAGACAGGATTTAAATCCGAAAGAAGGACATTGCAGGCTTTTGGCTTTGTTACGTTAACAATTTTTCTTTTATGGTTTTTTAGAAGGCTCTAATTAAGGAAAAGCCCTCACCCAAACCTTTTCTCGCCGGACGGAGGAGTTCGGTTCCTTCGCCCTTTTGGAGAGGGCTAGGTTGAGGGCATATAAAATAAGTAGAATAATAAAATATTTGCAGAAAAATAATTTTGAAAAATAATTTGATGATAATAGCAGGCGAAGTTTCAGGTGATTTGCACGGGGCATCTTTAATTACTCAATTGAAGAAGCTCGATAATGAACTTGAAATTTACGGCATCGGCGGAGATATGATGAAAGCTGCCGGAATGAATATTATCTATCATATTAACAGGATGGCTTTTCTCGGTTTTGCGGAAGTAGTAAAGCATTTGCCTTTTATAAGAAAAGTTCAAAAAGATTTGATTAAAGTAGTAACCGAAAAAAAAATCAGCAGTGTTGTTTTAATTGATTACCCGGGATTCAATTTAAGCATTGCAAAAAAATTTAAGAAGCTGGGAATAAAAATTATTTATTTCATTTCTCCCCAAATATGGGCGTGGGGTTCCGGAAGAATAAAGAAAATAAAAAAGCTAGTAAATAAAATGCTTGTTGTTTTCCCGTTCGAGGAAGAAATGTATAAACAAGCCGGTGTAGATGTTGAGTTTGTAGGACATCCTCTGATTGAGAGAATAAATAAGTATGATTTTTTATCCAAAGAAGATCTTTATAAGAAATTCAATCTCCGGGAGGATAAAGATATATTATTAATCCTTCCCGGAAGCAGAGATCATGAGGTTGAAAAAATTTTCCCTGAAAGTATAAAAGCAGCGGAAAAACTGGCAGACGAATTTAATCTGCAAATTATAGCAGCTTGTTCTTCAAATATTGATGAGAACATATTTTACAAAATATCCGGCACAAATAAATTTATAGTAATTAAAGACCATACGTATGATCTGTTAAAGTATGCAAAAATCGGAATTATAAAATCCGGAACTTCCACACTTGAAGCGGGATTGTTTCGTCTTCCCATGGTTATAGTTTACAAGACGAGCTATCTGACTTATTTAATAGGCAGGAGTCTTGTTAAAGTTGACAGCATAGGCATGGCAAATATTATTGCGGGAGAAAAAGTTGCTCCGGAATTAATTCAAAATAATGTTTTGAAAGATTCGATATACATGGAATGTAAAAAGATATTATCGGATGCTACTTTATATAATACGATTAAGAATAAGCTGAAAATTATAAAAGAAAAGCTGGGTGCCGAAGGTGCATCCTATAATGCTGCAAAGGTAATATATAGTATTTTGAATGAAGCTTAGAAAAGTAAGACAGGATACTTTAAGATTTATAGGAAATTATTTCTTATTCTATGCAGTACATGTTCTTTGTAAAACTTTAAGAATTACGTATATAAATAAAAGAGCGATTGATGAGCTTGACGGCGTCAAAAAAAATTACGTATTTGCTTTTTGGCACGGTACTATGCTGGTCCCTTGGTATTTATGCAGGCATAAAAACTTTGCCGCATTGATAAGCAAAAGTAAAGACGGCGACCTGCTGGCAAAAATTTTAAAAGGCTGGGGTTACCAGGTAGTTAGAGGCTCAAGCAGTATGGGCGGTAATGTTGCTCTCGGTATTATGATTGATTATGCCAAAAATAAAAATTCTATTGCCATAACACCGGACGGTCCTAAAGGTCCTGTAAAAAAACTTAAAGCCGGAGCCGTTATAACTGCTAAAAGAAGCGGTCTGCCGTTGGTTTTGGCTGGTATTGGTTATAATAAGAACAGAAAGCTGAATAGCTGGGACAAATTTCAGATACCCAAATTTTTTTCACGGGTAAAAGTTGTTTATTCAAATCCTGTTTATGTAGATAATAGTCTTGATTATGACGGTACTTCCAAAATAATCGAGGAATGTGAAAAAGAATTGAATAGGATTCAAAATGAAGCTGAATTATTTGAGTGAATTATTTAACGCTATAAGACTGATAGGCAAAAAAAGCATGAAGAAGATTCCATGCAAGCCATGAAATCGTAATACTTCGGTGAATGGTGGTTATTAAGATGGAACCAATTAAAATGATTTATTAATTATCAAGATATTGAACCCATTCCTATCCCTTCCATTTAGCAAAGGGAAGGACAGGTTAGGGTTTTAATAATCTATCGATCCATCGTCCGTTGACGTAATAGATGCAATCATGTTTTATCTAGATAGAAATATATTTATATGCAAAGACCAGAACGAATAAACAAACTAAATTGCAGATGACATCATAATTTAAATGAATTTTCTAAAAATAATATTGTTCCCTTTAGTACCGGTTTATTCCGGTATAGTTAAAATAAGGAACATGTTCTTTGACAAACAGATCTTTAAAACCAGGAAGGTAAATGCAAAAGTAATTTCCGTAGGGAATTTAACTGTCGGAGGTTCGGGCAAAACACCTATGGTTATATTTTTAACCAAGCTTTTAAAAAATGAAGGTAAAAGGACAGGTGTTTTAAGCCGCGGTTACGGCAGAAAGTCAAAAGGCTATGTCCTTGTATCTAAAGACGAAAAGGTTCTAACCCAGGTTGATTTATGCGGCGATGAAATTTTTCATACGGTGCAGGAATGCAAAGTACCGGCTGCCGTGTCTGAAAATAGAGTAACCGGAGCGGAAAGATTAATCAAAGATGCGAATGTAGATACCATTGTTCTTGATGATGCATTCCAGCATAGATGGATTTACAGGGATATTAATCTGCTTCTTTGCGAGCAGCGATTTCTTTACAATAGAAATTTAACTATCCAAAATTTGCTGCCTACCGGATTAATGCGTGAGCCGTTTGAATCTATAAAGAGAGCAGATGCCGTAATAATTAACCGCAAATTTTCCGAGAAAAAAAATATTCCCGAACGGTTAAAAAAATATTTTAAGGATATAAAAATATTTCATGCATATTACAAAACAATGGGATTTGTGGATGTAAAGAAACTTAACGAATACAGGATTGAAGAGTTTGAAGGTCAAAAAGGACTGATAGTTTCCGGTATTGCAAATCCGTATTCTTTTATTACGGTTTTGAATAACACAAATGTGGATACTCAAAACAAAATGATTTTTAGAGATCATAAAAATTATAATGTTAAAGAAGTTCAAAGAATCCGAAAGGAATTTTATGAGACCAATTCGCATTCTGTAATTACAACACAAAAGGATGCTGTTAAACTATCGAAATATTCCAGGGAACTTGATGATATAGATATCTTTTATCTTAAAATTGAACTTGGGATAGACGAGTATGAAGAGTTTAAAAATTTTATAATGTATATAATAAACAAATGAACTGTACATTTATAAAAACAGAAAAATAATAATATAAATTATTAACGATAAAATAATATGGAGGAGATGAAAAAAATGGCTAAACAAAAAAAGTATGTTTATTTCTTTGGAAATAAAAAAGCAGAAGGTAAAGCAGAAATGAAAAATCTGCTGGGAGGCAAAGGTGCTAATCTTTCGGAAATGGTTAATATAGGATTACCTGTTCCGGCAGGTTTTACAATAACTACGGATGTATGCACATATTATTACAACAACAAGAAAAGCTATCCCAAACAATTAAAAGCCGATGTAGCTGCCGCATTGAAGAAAGTCGAACTGGCGATGGGCAGAAAATTTGGTGATGCAAAAAATCCGCTTTTGGTTTCCGTTAGAAGCGGCGCAAGAGCTTCTATGCCGGGCATGATGGATACAATTCTAAACCTAGGACTAAACGATGTTACCGTTCAGGGTTTAATTGAAAAAACAAACAATCCCAGATTTGCATATGATTCATACAGAAGATTCGTTCAAATGTACGGCGATGTTGCTTTGGGATTAAAGCCAACCGACAAGCATGAAGAAGATCCGTTTGAAGTTATAATCGAAAAGAAGAAAAAAGAAAACGGATTTACATATGATACGGAACTTACAGCCGATCATCTTAAAGAATTAGTTGCAGAATTTAAAGCCGCAATTAAAGAAAAAACCGGCCACGATTTTCCGGATAAGCCTATAGATCAACTGTGGGGCGCAATCGGTGCGGTATTCGAATCATGGGATAATGACCGTGCCATAGTTTACAGAAAGTTAAACAACATTCCTTCCGAGTGGGGTACGGCAGTTAACGTGCAGTCGATGGTCTTCGGAAACATGGGCGAAGATTCGGGTACCGGAGTTGCATTTACAAGAGATCCCGCCGCCGGAACAAACTTGTTTTACGGTGAATATCTTTTTAACGCTCAAGGTGAAGATGTTGTTGCAGGTATTAGAACTCCGCTTCCTATATCTAAATTAAAAGATGATGATCCGAAGATATATAAAGAGCTTTATGATATAAGAAATATTCTTGAAAAACATTACAAAGATATGATGGATATTGAGTTTACAATTCAGCAGGGTAAATTATGGATGCTGCAATGCCGTGTTGGTAAAAGGACGGGCTTTGCCGCAATTAAAATGGCCGTGGATATGGTTAAGGAAAAACTTATAGAAAAAGAAGAAGCAATAAACAGAATTGAACCCAACCAGTTAAATCAATTGCTTCGTCCTATTTTCGATTTAGATCAAAAACGCAAGGCAATTGACGAAGGCAGACTTCTGGCCAAAGGCCTGAATGCAGGGCCAGGCGCAGCTTCCGGTAAAATTGCTTTAAGTGCGCAGGATGCCGATGATATGGCCGCTAAAGGTGAAAAAGTTATTCTTGTAAGAATTGAAACTTCACCGGAAGACATAAAAGGAATGAATGCTGCCGACGGTATTTTAACTGCAAGAGGAGGAATGACGTCTCACGCTGCACTGGTTGCACGTCAGATGGGTAAGGTTTGCGTTGCAGGCTGCGGAAAATTGAAAATAAATTATAAGGAAAGAACCGTAGGTGTTGAAGGTAAAGATATGGTATTGAACGAAGGAGATTATATCTCGATTGACGGAACAACCGGCGAAGTTATTTCCGGCAAAATAGAAACCAAACCTTCGGAAGTAATTCAAGTATTGCTTGGTAAAACTCTTGATCCGAAAGACTCTCCTATTTACCAAACTTATGCAAGCTTAATGAAATGGGCGGACAAGCTTAGAAGGCTTAAAATTAGGACTAATGCGGATCAACCCGATCAGGCAGCAAATGCAATTGCATTCGGGGCACAAGGTATCGGCCTTTGCCGTACCGAGCATATGTTCTTCGGCGGAGATAGAATTATGTCCGTTAGAAAAATGATTGTTTCCGATTCTCTTGAAGAAAGAAAAGCTGCTCTTGCGGAATTATTGCCGCTTCAAAGAGAAGATTTTACGGGTATATTTGAAGTAATGAACGGATTGCCGGCAACAATAAGAACTCTGGATCCTCCGCTTCATGAATTCTTGCCTCACGAGGAAAAAGAAATAACCGAATTGGCCGAAGCTTTAAATATTCCTGTTGAAAAATTAAAACAGAAGATAGACAGCCTTCACGAATTTAACCCTATGCTTGGTTTTAGAGGCTGCCGTTTGGGAATTCTTTATCCCGAGATTACGGAAATGCAGGCCCGTGCAATTATGGAAGCTGCATGTAATGTTGCTTTAAAGGGAATTAAAGTTAAACCGGAAATTATGATTCCGCTTGTCGGCGAACTTAAAGAATTCAGAATGCAGGAAGAAATTGTAAGACGGGTTGCAGCCGAAGTTATGAAAGAAAAAGGTAAAAAGATCAATTATATGGTTGGTACAATGATAGAACTGCCGCGTGCCGCAGTTACCGCAGATCAAATTGCAAAAGGTGCCGAGTTCTTTAGTTTCGGAACAAACGATCTTACTCAAACAACATTCGGTCTTTCAAGGGATGATGCAGGAAAGTTCCTTCCTCTTTATGTTCAAAAAGAAATTTTGCCAAGCGATCCTTTTGAAGTCCTCGATCAGAATGGTGTTGGTCAGCTTGTTAAGATGGGTACGGAAAAAGGCCGTTCAACACGTCCCGATCTTAAAGTAGGCATCTGCGGCGAACACGGCGGCGAGCCTGCTTCGGTAGAATTTTGCCATAGAACCGGATTGAACTACGTAAGCTGTTCACCGTTTAGAGTTCCGATTGCAAGATTAGCTGCAGCAAGAGCTGTTGTAAAAGAACTGTCCTCTGCAAAAGGCAAAAAGGCAAAAGCTGCTTCAAAGAAAAAAGCAGTTTCTAAAAAGAAAAAATAATTAATTAACGATTATATAAAAGGGAGCGTTTGCCCGCTCCCTTTAAATAATAATTAGTTCACATTTTTAAAGGTATCGAAGAATGAAATTGTCAGACTTCAAATATAACTTACCCAAAACCGCTATAGCAAAACATCCGGTTACGCCGAGGGATAAAGCCAAGTTAATGGTTATTAACCGGGAAAATCAGGAAGTAGACACCAAAGTTTTCACGGATGTAGTTGACTATATGGAAAAAGGCGATGTTTTGGTAGTTAACGAGACGCGTGTCTTTCAGGCCAGGCTTTACGGCAAAAAGGAAAAGACCAACGCAAAAATTGAAGTGTTTTTATTAAGGGAATTAAACGCCGAGGATTGTATATGGGATGTAATTGTAGACCCGGCAAGAAAAGTACGAATAGGGAATAAAATTTATTTTAATGATAAACTCTGGTGCGAGGTTATTGATAATACTACATCCAGAGGGAGAACAGTAAGATTTAACCAGCCGGGCAATGTTTATAAAGCTGTTGAAAAAATAGGATTGACTCCGCTTCCGCCGTATATTAAGCGAGAACCGGAACCTGCAGATAAAGAGGATTATCAGACTGTTTATGCAAAAGTAGACGGTGCTGTTGCGGCTCCTACTGCGGGCCTTCACTTTACTCCAAAGCTTATACAAAAAATAGAAAAGAAAGGTATCCAAATTGTGCCGGTTGTGCTTCATATCGGTTTAGGTACATTTAGGCCTGTAGAGGTTGAAGACCTTACCAAGCATAAAATGGACAGTGAGTATTTTGAAATCTCTGTTAAGTCCGCGGAAACGATTAATAAATCCATTCATTCCAAACATAATGTATTTGTTGTAGGAACAAGTACCTGCCGTGCACTTGAAACCAGCGTAACAGCGGATGGTTTTGTAAAAGCTAATCGCGGCTGGACTGATAAGTTTATTTATCCTCCGTATGATTTTAAAATTACTAAAAGTTTGATTACAAATTTTCATATGCCTGAATCAACTTTATTAATGCTGGTATGTGCATTTGCGGAAACCGACCTGATAATTAAAGCTTATAAAAAAGCATTGAAAGAAAATTACAGGTTCCTAAGTTACGGCGATGCAATGTTAATTGTATGAAAACCTATGTAATAATACCCGCAGGAGGAAAAGGTATTAGGAGCGGCTTTGCCGCTCCTAAACAATACCTAAAGTTCAACAAAAAAGAACTTATAGTATATACGCTGGAAGTCTTTCAAAAGAACAAACTTGTTGATGAAATTATTATTTCAGCGGAACCTGTTTTTTTCCCTCTTCTTAAAAGATTGAGTAAAAAATATAATTTAACTAAGGTTAAGCAAATTGTAAAAGGCGGAAAAGAAAGGCAGGATTCCGTATTTAATGCTTTAAAAACAATTGATGCGGATAGAAATGATCTAATAGTAGTGCATGATGCTGCCCGCCCGCTTTTGCCGGCCAAGGTTTTAACCGGCGCAATAGATTTTGCGAAGAAAAAAGGTAATGCTGTTGTATGCTTAAAAGCAAAAGATACTTTGGTAAAAGGTGCGGGGAAAGTTGAATCCTATCTTAACCGGAATGAAATTTATTATGTGCAAACTCCGCAAATATTTAAATACAGCATCTTAATGAAGGCTATGGAAAGGGCTTACACCGAAAATTTTTACGGTACCGACGAATCTGCTTTAGTCCATAGATTAGGGAAAGCCATAAATATTGCGGAGGGTTCGATTATAAATTTTAAGGTAACTTCTAAAGAAGATATAGAATTGTTAAAATTTTTGTTGAATAAGTGATTAGAGCTAAATTTTAGGTTGCTGATTATCGATAATTAGTATATGATTGCTGATGATGAAGACTTATCCGGCATCAAAAATCCGAATAACACTATTAGTATCCAACTTAAAGTGTATTGTGTGGAAAAACAAATAACTGAATTTGCCGGATAATTTTTGAGATTTAGTTTTTTAAAATTGGTTGTTCGTCATTATATTTGAGTTGAAATTAAAATTTTATATGCTTAGGTTAAAACCCTATTGATTTAAAGGTGTTGTAAATGTTTATATTGGCCGTAATAATAATATTATCATACCTGGTCGGGTCTATTCCCAACAGCATAATTGTAAGCAAGCTTTCAAAAGGAATAGATATAAGGGATTACGGAAGCGGTAATGCCGGCGGTACTAATGTTATGCGTGTCCTTGGCTGGAAGCAGGGTCTACTTGTAATTTTACTTGATGCATTAAAAGGAGTACTTGCGGTTGTAGTTATTGCAAGGCTTCAATACGGTTCCATGCCGTTTACAAATGTAACACCTTTCGACGATTTTACTTTAGTTCAAATTATTGCGGGAGTATCTGCCGTTATAGGGCACATATGGACTGTCTTTGCAGGATTTAAAGGAGGTAAAGGAATTGCTACCGCTTTAGGCATGTTGTTAATGTTATCAACAGTAGATATGCTTATTGCAATCGGTATTTTTGTTATTGTAGTTTCAATTTCGCGTTATGTATCTTTGGGTTCGATTGTTGCGGCAATTGCGGTTCCGCTTACGCTTATAGTTAGAGAAAATTTATTTAATGTGCACATCCACGGATATGATACATTATTACCGTTTGTTATCTTGCTTACTTTGCTTGTAATTTTTACTCATCGCAAAAATGTTGTTCGTTTGCTTAACGGCAGTGAAAACAAATTAAGTTTTTCCAAAAAGAAAAAATAAAATCATTGGTAAATGAAAATTTCTGTCTTAGGTGCCGGCGGATGGGGTACAACTTTGTCTGTCCTGCTTTTTTATAACGGACACGACGTTACCCTCTGGGAATATAGAAGACATTATGCAAAACAGTTAGAGAAGACAAGGGAAAATTCGCTTTTCCTGCCTGGAATAAAAATACCTCCCGAAATAAAAATTACACACAATCTTGAAGAATCAACCGAAAGTAAAAATTTAATTGTACTAGCAGTACCGTCCCAATTTCTTAGAAGCGTTGTAAAGGAAATTAAGGCCCCGCATGTTAAGAATTCAATTTTAGTAAGCGTTGCCAAGGGAATAGAAAATAAGACGATGATGACGATGTCTCAGATGCTAAAAGATGAAATCCCGTCTTTACAAGAAGAGCAAATAGGAGTTTTATCCGGTCCAAGCCATGCCGAAGAAGTTAGCAGAAGAATTCCTACTGCTGTTGTTGC
>JBJKQP010000033.1:0-12909 GCA_046705105.1 Ignavibacteriaceae bacterium
AACGTAGCACGTTTCTCTTTAATAATTTTAACTGAAGTTATATCATCCCTATTTATATTAACATACTTATAAAGTTCATTAGAAACCAGGTCGGCAATATCGTCATGCGGTTTATCTATTAGGTTTACAGCATCGCTTATTACTATAGTAATATGATCACCGTGATTAAAAACCCAATGTACCTTGGAACCGATAAGCCCGTAAAAATCTTTCTTTAAATTATTTTCCTTTAACCAAACATGAATAGATAAAATAGGGGAATATGAAAGAGTTGGTAACTTTATAAACGAATCAAGATTCGGAATTTTTTCAGCGGCAAATAACGGCACGGATGAAATTACAAAGTCGAAGTCTTCAATTGTTCTTTTAACGGTTTTAATTTTTCTTATTGAATTACCGCCGGGAATTAATTCAACCACACCTTCGGATAAATTTATAGTCCCCCCGTTTTTTTCAATAAACTTAACCGAGTCTATACAATAAGTTTCGCTTAAGCCGTGCCTGGGTAAAATTATTGCGGCGGATTTACTTCCCGTAAAAAACATCCGTATTAAAATATTATAAAAAACAATTGCAGACGCTTTTTCCATACCGGTATTTAACGCACCTACAACAAGAATTTTCCAGAACGCTTCTCTTATATTCTCGTTTTGATTTTCTTTTTCCAGCCACTCCAGAACAGTTAAATTTTTTATTCGATTCGGATTATAAAACGGAAGCCTTAAAAAAAATTTTAGAAATATTAATCTATCTTTAAATGTAAGTGCTTTATAATTCAATAAACCTGCTATTAAATTTACCGGGTAAGGAAAACCGGAAGCTTTAAGAGGAAATGCCTGCATGTTTTCTTTTAGGAATGTTACATTTAATTTTTTTTGAAACGATAGGTTGTTTTCCGCACCAATAATTTTAAAAAACTTCAGAGTCTCACGGTAGCATCCCATCATTATATGCTGGCCGTTATCAATTATGCATCCCGTAGTAATTTCTTTAAATGAATAAGCTCTTCCGCCAAGTTTTGGAGATGCTTCAAGTAATTCTACATTTATTCCTGCTTTGGATAAATAAACTGCTGAAGATAAACCGGCAAATCCGCCGCCGATAATTAAGCATTTTGCCATTAATAAACTAAACTATATTTAGCCCAAACCCCCACGGCAATTCCCACTTTTTCAAATTTGGAAACTTTTATGTTACTGCTATAAACATCATATTCCGCATCGATTATTTTTTCCAAAAGCTTGTGGTAAATATGCTGCATAGCCCTGGCGGCAAACATAGAATATTTGTCATCAAGATTTAAATCCATTGTTGCCTTTGTAAAATATCCCTCCGCTCTTTCCGCTTCAAATTTCATTAACTTTTGAAAGTCTTCATTATACTTTCGGCTTACTATATCCGAATCGGAATAATTAAATTTTACCATGTCTTCCTGGGGGAGATAAATTCTTCCGTTTAAAGAATCTTTCTTAATATCCCGCAATATGTTGGTAAGCTGAAGTGCAATTCCGAGGTCAACGGCAAAGTCTTTTGTAGATTTATGTTTGTAGCCGAATATTTCTATACACATTAAACCGACGGTTGAAGCTACACGGTAACAATACAATTTAAGGTCATCAAAAGTAATATACCTCTTCATTTGAAGATCCATTTCCATCCCTTTTAACAGTTCAAAGAAGGGATCAATAGGTATATTAAACTGGCGGATTGTTTTACCAAGCTTGTTCAACAACATGTATTCGGAATATCCTTTTAGAGCCTTGTCAAGTTCGACAGTCCACCTGTGAAGCTTTTCATATTTCAAATCGTCGGATTCGTTTTCTTCATCAACTATATCATCGGATTGACGGCAAAATGCATAAACGGTATTCATGGCATCGCGCTTTTCATAAGGCAGAAGATTGAAAGCATAGTAAAAGCTGCTTTTGCTGTTCTTAGCTATTTTTTTTGCCGAATCCGACATAACTAAAATATCGATCTTAAAAGTAAAATAATAAAATCTTTTTTACTTAATGCAGGACGAACCTGCATAATATTATAATTAATTTTTTTAATCTTTTTTAAAATTTCCCGTCCGCCTAAAACCGTCCACTTAATTTCATATTTTAACCTTCCGCTTAAATAGGATGTTAAATCTTTCCCTTCTTCAAACAGCAGGTTAGTCCTTTCAACATTAAACTTTACAAGTTCTTTAAAATTAAGATTATTTTCCTTTAACTCAAATATTTTTTCTTCAACTCCGAATTTTTCCAAATCTTCCGCAGGGAAATAAATTCTGCCCTTTTTAAAATCTACCGAGGCATCTTGCCAAAAATTTGTAAGCTGGAGTGCGGTACAAATTTTATCGGAATAATTAAATGCTCTTTCATCTCTTATATTATTTAACTCAAGAATTAACCTGCCTACCGGATTGGCAGAATTGTTACAATAACCTAATAATTCATCAAACGTTTCGTATCTTGTTTTTGTTACATCCCGTTTAAAAGCCTTCAATAAATTTAAAAATAATTGAGGAGTTAAATCCATTTCCTTTATTGTTGAATAAAGAGCAAACTCATATTCATTAATAAAATTCTTATTAAGTAATTCCTTAAATCTATATTCAAAATTATTTAACTTTTCCAAACGTTCGGCGGCACTTATTTTTCCTTCGTCGGCAAAATCATCTGCAGTACGGGCGAACCAGTAAATTATAGCAATATGCTTTCTTAAATTTGCAGGCACAAGAAAAGATACCACAGGAAAATTTTCGTAGTGAGTCCGTGCAAATCTGAGTGCTGCTGCATAAGCAGGACCGGGATCGGGATTTATTAATATATTTGAACTTATTTTATTCACGGATTAAAATTAAAGTTATACGGTATTGAGTTAACCTTGTTCTTATGCTTTCTTGCCTACCAAGTTTTGAGTCTTCTGTCTTTATATTATACTATTTTGGTAAATGAATATATTTTATTTAGTTTTGTATATTAAAATTTAAATATTTGTTAAAACATTTTAATGTTAAAATTTAGAAATCAAAATTCAATCAAATTAAAGAGACTGCCTTCTCTGGTAAACGAGTTCTTTTATTAGAACCTACCACAACTACTTTCATTAAATAACCAGCATAAATTACAAATTCAAAATTAAATAAGATACCTTAAGATTAAATATGATCAATCTAAAAGAAATAAATAGAAGAAGGACTTTTGCAATAATCTCCCATCCGGATGCAGGCAAAACAACATTAACGGAAAAATTTTTGCTATACGGCGGTGCAGTTCAACTTGCCGGTTCTGTAACCGCAAGGAAAAACCAGCGTTCGTCAACATCCGATTGGATGGAACTTGAAAGGAAAAGAGGAATTTCAATAAGTTCAACCGTTTTACAGTTTGATTATAAAGATTACAAAATAAATCTTTTGGATACACCCGGACACGAAGACTTTTCCGAAGATACATATAGAGTTTTAACCGCCGTAGATGCGGCTGTAATGGTTATTGACGCCGCAAAAGGAATTGAAGCGCAAACGCGAAAATTATTTGAAGTATGCAGCAAAAGGGAAATCCCCATTTTTACTTTTATAAATAAATTAGACAGACCTACACTTGAGCCGTTGGAATTAATAGACGACATTGAAGGAGTGCTTGGTATCGGGGCTTTCCCGATGAATTATCCTTTAGGTACCGGGATAGATTTTAAAGGAGTATATGATAGGATTGAAAAACAAATTCATCTTTTTGAAAAAACAACAGGCGGTGTTTTTAAAGCTCCCGTATCGGTTATGGATATTTCTGATCCTATATTAAAAGAAAAATTAAGTGAAGAAAATTATAACAAGCTTATTGAAGAAATTGAAATGCTGGATACAGCCGGAGAAAAGTTTGATCTTGATGCCGTAATAGAAGGAAAGCTTACTCCGGTATTTTTCGGCAGCGCCATGAATAATTTCGGTGTTCAGCTTTTGCTCGATGGGTTTTTAAAATATGCAGTCCCCCCAATGCCAAGAGATAGTTCAATCGGTTTAATTAAACCCGAGCAGGATACTTTTTCCGGATTTATTTTTAAGATACAAGCCAACATGGATCCGAAACACCGTGATAGAATTGCTTTCTTAAGAATTTGCTCGGGAAAATTTGAAAGAGACATGCAGGCAGTACATACAGCATCCGGGAAAAAAATTAGGCTTTCGAATTCTCAAAAACTTTTCGGTCAGGAAAGAATTACTATTGACGAAGCGTATCCGGGAGACATAATAGGATTCGTGGGAAATTCTAATTTCGGAATAGGCGATACCATTACAACGGATCCTGCAATTGAGTATAATGAAATACCAAAATTTGCGCCTGAACATTTTGTCTTTATTAATAATCCCAATCCTTCAAATTATAAAAAGTTTAGGGACGGACTTGATCAGCTTTTACAGGAAGGAGTAATCCAGGCTTTTTATGTTAAAAATTCGGCACAAAGAATTCCTCTATTAGGCGCTGTAGGACCTTTACAATTCGAAGTTGTTCAATACAGGCTGGAAAGTGAGTATGGTGCCGAATCACGGATGGAACATACAAACTGGAAAGTACTGCGATGGCTTTCTCCGCAAGAAGATGATGAACTGCTTAATAATATTGTTTTGCCTGCCGGAGCTGCGTTTGCATACGATTCATCGGAAAGAACAGTTTTGTTATTAACAAGTGAATGGTCTTTAAATTATTTCAAGGAAAAATATCCTTCAATTGACTTATCGGATATTCCTTTTAATGAAGATTTGAATGAACTAAAAAAAGTCGGGACGTAAAATTACAGCCAATAATTCCATGAATCTTGCCTGTCGGTAGACAGGTTACAATAATTATTTTAAAGACTTTTAGAAAAAATATTAGTGTTAATTAGTGTAATTTGTGACTAAGAATGATGCGGATAACATCGCCTAGAATAATTTGAATAATTTTTATTACATTATAAATCTTTAATTATAATAAAAATTGAAAACAAAGAATTCCAAGGTGGGTTATGGTTACAAAGATAGAACGAAACTCGATATACGCAGAATTTGCATCTAAGCTTCTAAGTAAAAGAGAACTCCACTCTTGCACGTCATCTCTTAAGAATGTATCGATTGATTTGCTTGATGAGTTTATTGATTTTCTATTTCCCCATTTTTCAAGTAAAATATATTATTCGCAGCAAGATGTTCTGGCAAAGCTTCAACTGCTGGAAAGAAATGTAATTTCACTTTTAAAAATTACTAATGGTAAAACCGACAAAGAAATAGAGAACAAAGCTGAAATATTTATTTCAAAAATTCCGGAAGTGCATGATATGTTATGGAACGATGCGGAAGCAATATTTAAGGGGGATCCCGCAGCCGAAAGTGTGGACGAAGTTATTTTGGCATATCCGGGATTTATGGCAATTTTAATTTACCGCCTTGCACATGAACTTTACAAACTTGATATTCCAATCCTTCCGAGAATATTAACAGAGCATGCACATCAAATTACGGGGATTGATATTCATCCCGGTGCGGAAATTGACTCACCCTTTTTTATCGATCACGGAACCGGGATTGTAATTGGTGAGACTACAAAAATCGGAAAGAATGTTAAGATATATCAAGGTGTTACTCTAGGAGCATTGAGTGTTGAGAAATCTTTGTCAAACACAAAACGCCATCCTACCATTCAAGATGATGTTATAATTTATTCTCAAGCTGTTATTCTGGGAGGCGGAACTGTTATAGGTAAAAACAGCATAATAGGAGGTAACGCATGGGTAACACAAAGTGTACCGGCAAATTCGGTGGTTTACAGTAAAATAGAAGTTAAAGTTCGCTCCAACGAAAATTATTTTGATGCGATGGAGTTTGTAATTTGATTCCGATGCAAAAGATAAAGAGCAGAGCGCAAAGCGGCTCTATGTCCTTTGCCTGCCAGCCTTTTGGCTGCTGCGGGTTTGTGATACCTTTTCGATAAAGAAGTCCGAATCATACATAGTTGTTCGTTATCCGTTAACGAAATCAGAATATGCCTGCACCCAAATGCTGTTCACAAATTAACTGATTCCGACGGTATTCGTTAAAAGCAAACATGATTTCAAACACTTGACATACTAAGCTTTAAATTTTATTTTAGGTTGAACCAATTAGTATTTACTAACATAAATTATAGAGAAGCAATGTTAATCTGTTGTTGTAAAATAATACATTATTTATTGATGGAGGACATTGCTTAAATTTACGCGGATATTCTTTTTCATTAAGCCCTTCCATTAGCGAAGGGCTTTTTTATTTTTAACAAACCATAAGGAGATGATATGAAGTTCAATAATATTCTCGAAGCAATCGGTAACACACCTCATGTAAGAATTAATAAATTGTTCGGAAATGAGTATGAGGTTTGGATTAAGCTGGAAAGAGCAAATCCCGGCGGAAGCATTAAAGATAGAATTGGGCTATCTATGATAGAAGATGCCGAAAAGAAAGGTATACTTGAAAAAGGAAGTGTAATAGTAGAACCTACTTCCGGGAATACCGGTATTGGCTTAGCTATGGTTGCCGCCGTAAAGGGTTATGAATTAATTCTTGTTATGCCTGAATCAATGTCTGTAGAAAGAAGGAAATTAATGGCCGCATACGGTGCAAAGTTCGAACTAACGCCGCGTGAACTCGGAATGAAAGGCGCAATTGAAAAAGCAAAAGAAATTGCGGGACATAATCCCAACGCCTGGGTACCTCAGCAGTTTGATAATCCGGCAAACATTAAAGCACACTTTGAACATACCGCACAGGAAATTCTTAAAGATTTTCCCGAAGGGTTTGATTATTTAATAACCGGTGTTGGAACCGGCGGACATATTACTGGTGTTTCGAGGGTATTGAAGAAAAAATTCCCCGATATAAAAGTGTTTGCTGTCGAGCCGGCAGCTTCGGCTGTAATATCCGGCGGTAAACCGGGTCCGCATCCTTTACAGGGATTAGGTGCAGGTTTTATTCCTAAAAACCTTGATACTTCAATATTGGACGGTACAATTAAAGTAGAAAAAGATGAAGCCTTCGAATATGCAAAACGTGCCGCAAAGGAAGAAGGTTTGTTTGTGGGAATTTCATCCGGTGCGGCTCTGGCAGCAGTTGCAAAAAAATTAAAGGAAATTCCAAAAGGGAAAAAAGTATTGACATTTAATTATGATACCGGCGAAAGATATTTATCTATTGAGGGGTTGTTTTGATTAAGTATTGTTCTTAATCATTAACATAAGATTTAAAAGAAACGTGCAGCTTAAGGTAGAATAATAGCTCAAATAAACTTTATTTCTCCGGGTTCTCTGTGTCTTCTCTGCGTTCTCTGAGGTAAAAGATTTTTTTTACCACAGAGATAACGGAGAATAAGCAGAGGAAACAGAGGATTTATATATATCATTTATATCAAAAATTTTATAACTCTCATTTCCCTGAAATTTTCCTAATCAAAATTTATTGTACTCTATTCCAAGGGAGTATAGTAGCTATATTTCTTATCTTACCCTTAATTTTAATTTGAGTTTATTTTAATATATTTACCTAAGTTAAATTCTTCCCAATAGTTAAAAGGATTTTTATGCTGACTAAGGAATTAATTGAAATCGAAGAGAAGTACGGTGCAAATAATTATCATCCGCTGGATGTAGTTATTAATAAGGCCGAGGGTGTTTGGGTTTACGATGTTGAAGGTAAAAAATACCTTGACTGCCTTGCTGCATATTCGGCTGTTAATCAGGGACACTGCCATCCCCGCATTATTAAAGCTCTCAAAGAGCAGGCGGACAAATTAACTCTTACTTCGCGAGCATTCAGAAATGATCAACTGCCGTTATTATATAAAGAGCTAAGTGAGCTTACCGGATACGAAATGATACTTCCGATGAACTCCGGTGCCGAGGCAGTAGAGACTGCATTGAAAGCTGCACGCAAGTGGGGATATAAAGTAAAAGGCATTCAGAAAAATTCTGCTGAAATAATTACATGCGAAAATAATTTTGCGGGACGCACAATTTCAATTATCAGTTTTACTACTGTAGATCAATATAAAGACGGCTTCGGCCCGTTTACTCCGGGTTTTAAAATAATTCCTTACGGAGATGCGGATGCACTGGAAAAGACAATAACAAAAAATACTGCGGCTTTTCTTGTTGAACCAATTCAAGGAGAAGGTGGGGTAATTGTACCTCCGGCAGGTTACCTGAAAAAAGCTTATGACATTTGCAAGAAAAACAATGTACTTTTTATCGCGGATGAAATTCAATCAGGCCTCGGCAGAAGCGGAAAGCTTTTTGCATTTGAATATGAAGACATAAAACCGGATGCCGTAATTATTGGAAAAGCTCTCTCCGGCGGATGCTATCCTGTTTCCGCAGTCCTTTCCGGCAAGGAAATTCTTGGAGTTTTTCATCCAGGAGATCACGGCTCAACATTCGGTGGTAATCCTTTAGGTGCCGCAGTTGCACGCGAAAGTTTAAAAGTATTAATTGAAGAAAAACTTGCGGATAATTCTTTTAAAATGGGAGAATACTTTAGAGATAAATTAAGAGCTATAAAATCAAAACACGTAAAAGAAATAAGAGGAAAAGGTTTATTTATAGGTGTTGAATTAAAGCCGGAAGCAGGCGGCGCCAGACGATTCTGCGAAGCTTTAATGGAAAGAGGAATACTTTGTAAAGAAACTCACGAGGATGTTATAAGATTCGCTCCTCCGCTTGTTATAAAAAAAGAAGAAATAGACTGGGCATTAACGCAGGTGGAAGAAGTATTGACGAAAGAGTAAGAACGGAAACTGAAGTGAAGGGATAATGAAATAATTCTTTGAAAAAGTAAAGTATTACTACTTACATAAATTCGAAATATTATATCTCAGATTCGAGATACCGGATACCGGATGCACGATACATGGAATTCAATTTCAACAGGAGTGTGTGTAGGAATTTCCATCACTCATGTTAAAGTCCTTCTTCTTTCTCATATTCTATTTTTACCCGGAGTTCATCTTTAGCTCTCAATTCTTCTAATTGATCGGCAAGAATAAGCTTAAGTACAAAGCAATAAAAATAAAAGAATATTAGCGGGATAAAGACAAAAAATGATAAGCTGCTATCTTTCAAAGCTAGTATTACAAAAACGATTAACGGAAGAACTACAAAAATTAAAAATGTAATAAGCCAAATATACTTTTTTGTTCTCAGAAATACATAAAGCATAAAAATGCCAAAGAAAGCTGCAGCTAATTCCATTAAAAGAATAGCAATAGATTCAAACCATGATAACAAAAACAACAATGAAGTAGATAAAGAAAAGTTTAAACCTTTACTTAATTTCTCTAGGTAATACCTTTCATTTGAAATAATATTTAGGTCCATTTTACCTTTTACTAAAGAAATACATGGAAAGACTGAGAAACCCAACTCAAATTATAGAGGTCGTTGTTAAATGTCAATGTTATTTTAAAGATAAAGTATAATATAACGTACCTAAAAAAATGAAGTGAAAATCTATGGAAATAAATAAAGCGGCTAATAAAAATTGAACCTCTACAATGTATGTATAAAAAATACAGTACAAAAAAATAAAAAAATTATTTGTTGCATAATCAAAAAAATAATTTTAATTTAATGCCGCTTGTTAATTAAATAAACACTCAAGAAACTAAAGGAGGAGTCATGAGTAAGCTACTTGTTACACTTTTTTCGCTTTTCTTAATTGTTAGCTTAAATGCTCAAGATGTTTTTCAAAGGGCATCTACAATTCACACACTTCAATATGAGCCAGGCGGAGGTGGATTTGGTGATATTATTGCCGGAGTTGATTTTGACGGCGATGGTAAACCTGAAATTTATGCATGCAATTCAAACTTTATAGATAGAGAAGGGGAATTAGTTCCAAGGCTATATAAGTTCGAATGGAATGAATCCACAGCTACATGGGATTCTGTATGGGGTGCTACAGCTCCGTATAGTCTTCAAAATACATGGCCGGCAATTACCTGGGGTGACATGGATAAAGACGGTAAACCCGAAATTTATTGGGCACCTGTAAACTATAGTCCGTACCCGGATCAGGCCAGAATTTTGGTGTATGAATCAGTAGGAGACGGAAGTGATAATATGGGAGTTGATGACGGATTTGGCGGATTCAGTCCTAACGCAACTACCGATATTGTCCCCGGTGATGGAATAAATCTAAGGCCTATAAAAATGGTTGTTAAGGATATTGACAATGACGGCACCGATGAGTTGGTTTTTGTAGAACGCGGTGCCTTTTGTGAATATGGGGTCTTATCTGTTAATGACATACCGGATAACGGCGACGGTTCGGAAACATGGACCTTGGAAGCCAGCGGGGAAAATGATGCTACTTTATCCGGTGTAACTATGTACGATATGGCTATTGTTAACAGCACTATCTATCTATTCGCTTCTACCGGTTCCATTTATCCTGTTAAGTATGAAAATAATACATGGACATCATTACCACCTTTACAGAATGTTGGCGAAAGTTATGGCTCCTTTAAAGGTTCCGTAACTGCAGACCTGGATAATGACGGGACAGATGAAATTATTTTGGGAGGCTGGGATTCTCCTACTAAAGTATTTGTATTAAAACAAGTTGCCGACACGTTACAGTCTTATTGTATTACAGATACATTAATTGATATTGGTATACTTAACGGTGCTGCCGTTGGTGACTTAGATAATGACGGAAACCCGGATTTTGTATTCGGTTCAAGAGCTGCCGTACCTAATAATGCTATATTAAGAGTCGAATTTCAAGGCGGAGATATTACCGACCCGGCAAATTATAAGGAATCATTAATTGACTCATTGTTAGTACCTGCACCAGGCGGAACAGGCGGACAGCTTGATGTTGTTGCTATGGGTAATGTTGACGGAGACCCTGCTGATGAAGTGGTTTATACTCAGGGCTATACAAGAGGTGTTGCAAACGATACAACTGCTGACGTCGCTATTGTAGATTTACATCATACAGCTACTAGCGTAAAACTTGCAAACAATAAAATTCCTGTGCAATTCTACCTTAATCAAAACTACCCGAATCCATTTAATCCGTCTACTACTATTAAATTCGGTTTAACAAAAGAAACAAATGTTGATTTAAAGGTATATAATATCTTAGGCCAGGAAGTAATGAGCTTAATAAACGGGAAAATTATGAAAGCGGGATCCTACGAAGTTAATTTTACAGCTTCAAAACTTGCCAGCGGCACATACATTTACAGATTAAAAGCCGGCAATCAAGTTCTATCAAAGAAAATGGTTCTATTGAAATAACAGCATAAACATCCATAAAACCTCCGGGATAATTAAACCCCGGAGGTTTTATTTAAGTCTCATCTTATCTTTAAAAGATGCGACATATATTTAAAACTATAATAATAGCGGGAAATATGTTTAAAGAATAGTTTTTTACTTTTAATCAAAAAAAGATAAAAACCACTTTAAACACTGCACTATTATCTAATTCTTTTAATACTATTGATGTTTTGAGGTCACCATGAACAGAAAATTAATTTTAGTAATTCCATTTCTGTTAATATTAATTTTGTTTAAAAATCTTTTTGCCGGTAATACCGGAAAAATATCCGGGAAGGTTACGGATGCGGAAACTGGTGAACCGTTATTGGGTATAAACGTAGTTATTCAAGGTACTACCCAGGGCGCTGCCACGGGGCTAGACGGCTCTTACATTATAATAAATATTGAACCCGGTACTTATACCCTGGTTTTTTCCGGCGTAGGCTACCAGAAAAAAACAGTTACTAATGTAAAGGTATCCAGCGATTTTACAACAAATATTAATATTGAACTTTCTACGAAAGCAATTGGGCTTGAGACTGTTATTGTGCAGGCTACAAGGCCTTTGGTTAGAAAGGATTTAACTTCGTCGCAGGTTTCCATTGATGCCGGCCAAATTGTTACATTGCCTGTTGAAAATGTAAGCCAGTTATTAACCTTGCAGGCCGGTGTTATAAAAGGTGCTGGCGGTGAAATCCATATCAAAGGAGGGCGCTCAAACGAAATTTCTTACAATGTAAACGGAGTTTCTATTGTTAATCCTTTTGATAATTCCAAATCGGTTGAGATTGCTACAAATGCCATTCAAGAACTTTCCGTTGTTAGCGGTACGTTTAATGCCGAATACGGAAATGCTTTAAGCGGAATTGTAAATTCAATTACCAAAGAAGGTACAAATAAATATTCGGGAAGTGTATCTTTTTATACCGGGGATTACCTCAGCTCGCATGAAAATGTTTTTTATAATATTAACGCAATCGATCCGGTTAATAATGCAGTAGCCGAATTTACACTAGGCGGACCTGTTCCACTTTTAAACGATTACCTAAAGTTTTTTCTTTCGGGAAGATTTAATAACGATAAAGGATATCTTTACGGAATTAGAGAGCATCAGCCGGGTGATTATATTCAATATTTAAGTTCGGACAGCGTAAGTATTCTTGCAACGGGAGACGGCAAAGTTGTTTCTATGAATCCGAGCAGGGATTGGAGCGGCAATGCAAAAATTACATTTAAACCTATTTCAACCTTAAAAGTAAATTATGATTTTCTTATTTCGGATGCCAGGTATCAAGTTTATAACCACGATCTAAAATATAATCCCGATGCCAACTACCACCGCTACAATGCCGGTTTGTTTAATTCCATTGAAATTAAACATGTCTTAAATAACTCAACTTTTTATTCCTTAAAGGGATCATATAATATTAATAATTACAAACGTTATTTATATCCGCTGCTGGATGCATCCGGCAACGCAGTTGATTTTTCAGCAGGAATGGATTTAACCGGTTTGTATGCCGATCCCAGGTATGCCAGCAGTCTACAGACTGTTGCACAAAATACCTTTCCCATAGGCGGTACATTGAA
>JBJKQP010000034.1:0-16591 GCA_046705105.1 Ignavibacteriaceae bacterium
ATGCGTAAAGATGTAAACGGAGGCGGACTTTCCCGAAAAGAAATTTTTACGGAAGTAGAAATGAGCTTAAAGCGGCTTCAAACAGATTATATTGATCTTTACCAAATTCACCGCTGGGATTATAATACTCCTATTGAAGAAACTCTGGAAGCATTACACGATATCGTAAAAGCCGGTAAGGTCCGATACATTGGAGCATCTTCCATGTTTGCCTGGCAGTTCTGTAAATCGCTTTACTTATCCGATCTATTCGGATGGACGCGCTTTGCATCTATGCAGCCACATTATAATCTTTTATACAGGGAAGAAGAACGTGAAATGCTGCCTCTCTGTTTGGAAGAAGGTATCGGAGTAATACCGTGGAGTCCGCTTGCCCGCGGCCTTCTTGCAAGACCATGGGAAGTACATCGAAGGACATTAAGAGCAGAGACCGATACATACGGAAAAAGTCTTTACGAAAAGACTGAAGATGCTGATCAAAAAGTAGTTAACAGTGTTGCTGAAATATCTAAAGCAAAAGGTATTTCGCAGTCTCAAGTTGCTTTAGCCTGGCTGCTATCCAAGCCGGCTGTAACCGCACCTATTGTCGGCACAACCAAAATTCAACATCTTGATGATGCAATTTCATCAGTATCGGTAAAATTAACTGAAGAAGAAATTAAAATGCTCGAACAAAAATATATTCCCCATGTTGTTGCTGGCTTTAAGTAGATTTAACAAAAAACATATGATTAACTCACCTTACGCAAATGATATTCTATGAAATAATGGAATGTTGGAGTACTGGAGTAATTTTGTCTATTCCATTCCTCCACCGCTCCAAGAGTTTGCATAACAAAAGTGATTAATTTGAATAGGATATTTATACCTTTCGATTTATTCACTCTCTCACCTAAATCTTATAATAAAAAATTTTAAAAATAATTTAAATAAATTGCATAAATATTTGGTTTTTAAAGTTTGATATATTACTTTGAACCATGAGTTAATAAAAATAAGCGGGAATATTATAATTTCGGAATTCACAAACACCAAGCAAACTCTACACCAGAAAAAAAATTAACTCATCCTTATTGAAATAATAATTTGAATTTGCGCTTTATATTGTACTGTAATCAAAGCGTATGATAAATTGTTTTAAATACAATTTATTATTCCGAACATTTATGGCTGAGCGGATTATAATTAATTATTTTTTAATTAAATCAAGGAGGTTTAAATGAAAAATTACAGTTTTCTAATTATAGTTTTCCTACTATCATTCAGTTCAATCGCATTTTCTCAAATTCAATTATCCGGTTCAGGATATTCTCAGAATTTTGACTCACTAGCTTATACAGGAACATCCGATTTCTTACCGTATGGCTGGTATTTGATTGAGAACGGATCAAATGCAGACAGCCTTTATTCAACAGGGACAGGTAGTTCTACGACTGGAGATACTTACAGCTTTGGTCCGGAAGATAACACCGAAAGAGCACTGGGAAGTCTTCAAACTGGTACTGTTAATTCAGTATTCGGGGCAAATTTTATAAACAACAGCGGTGATGTTATCACTTCGCTTCAAATAACATATACCGGAGAACAATGGCGGGCAGGTTCTGCTTCAAGAACTGAACCCGATACTTTAAAATTTCAGTACAGTCTAAATGCCACTAATTTGTCCGACGGAGACTGGACAGACATTAATTCGTTAAATTTTGTAAGTCCTAAAATAAATGTTTCAGGAGCACTGGATGGTAATTCACCTGAAAACAGGATCGAAATTCCATACACAATTACAGGTTTAACAATCCAGAACGGCACACAATTTTGGATCAAATGGGTAGATGTGGATGTATCAGATAAAGATGATGGTTTGGCTATTGATGATTTCAATATTGATTTAACGGCTCCTCCGGTTATCTTTTCAATTTCTCCTACATCTTTAAATTTCGATACGGTTACTATTGGAAATTCAAAAACACTCGCTGTAACTGTTCAAAATGAAGGAACAACAGATGATCTGGAAATAACAAATATAGAACCGTCAGATGCGGTATTTACTATTTCTCCAAATACATTTCCGATAAACTTACCTCCCGGAAGTACGCAGGTTTTTAATGTTACTTTTACTCCGGCAGATGAAGGACTGAAAACAGGTACAATAAATTTTTCACATAATGCTACAGGTACTCCGTATAGGTTATCTTTACAAGGTATAGGCAAAGCCCCGGTAACCGGCGGGTTATTGAAATTTAAATCTTCTGTTAGAAATCTTTTGGACGGAACCAAAAGTAATTCGGATACGGTAGTACTAAGCGGTTATTCCGGTCAGCCGTTAAAAGCGTTGCAGTTTAATCTTATCACAGGCAATTCAAACGGCGGATTGATTTTAAGATCTGTTTCAAGAGGTTCTACTGTTCCCGAAGGTCAATTTAATTTTAGTTATGAAATTTGCCGCGGAACTATTTTGCCGGACGGCTCTTCTATTGATACTGTTAAAGTCGTTATTTTCGGCAACGGTTCAAATGCAATAATGCCCGCATCGGGAGATCAGGATATATTAATATTTTCATATGATATAGTTGGTATTTCGGGAGTGACGATCCAAACTTTCAATCTTTTATCATCTGCTACCGGAGCAACTGTCTTACCTGTAACTAATGCCAATTTAAGTACAGGGCCTAATGAGACAATTAATATTTTTAACGGTACACTCGAAGGATTATTGGGAGATGTTAATCTGGATAACCGGGTTAATATACTTGATATTCTATCAATGGTTGATTATATCTTAGGAAAAGAAGAATTTAATTCAGAACAATTCTTTAACGGTGATATATCTCCGTGGAATCCGGCTGAATCTCTTCCAACCAGGGATGGAAAAATAGATGTGCTTGACCTTGCCGTTTTACAGAACATAGTACTTACAGATACATATCCAAGCAATTCACCTGTTTATAAGATCAAGGCAAATCCTTTTAATCTTGCTGCTGAAGGTTTGCATAAACTTACTCCGGGTATGGATGCAAAGGTTACTTTTTATTTTACGAATGAAGGAATATCGATAGGTTTGGAGACTGTAAAAAAAGTAAAAGGTTTGCAGATAGAATTAAATAATCCCGGTTTATCAATTCCTCAAAATACATTAATGACTTCAACATTTAATCAGGCACTATATTACAAGAATAATTCTGTTTTGAAGATGCTTGTATATGATGATCAATCAACCGTACTTGGTGCCGGTGTATATTTAATTGCAACCATTCCTTTTAAAATGAGTAATCCCGAAGATTTGGTTGTTCAAAACTTAATCGTTGCCGATGAAGATAATAACTCTATGGGAAAAATTGAGTCGGAAATTATTTATGCAAGCCCTAGCATACCGTTTGAATACAATTTAAGTCAAAACTATCCCAATCCTTTCAACCCGGTTACTGAAATTAAATTTTCGGTTCCTAAAGACGGATATGTAACAATTAAGGTATTCAATATAATCGGTCAGGAGGTAATTACATTATTCTCAGGAAATGCTAAAGCGGGGATACATTATTTAAGCTGGGATGGTACGAACCGGAATGGAAAGCATATAAGCAGCGGAAGCTATATTTATAGAATGAAGGCCGGTGAATTCACTCAGTCGAAAAAAATGATATATATGAAATAGTATCAATTTTCTAATTATAAGGCCCTGATCTTTTTTCAGGGTCTTATAATTTTCCCTTTAATTAAAACGAGCCCCATTATTATAAATTAATTATTTGCCGTAATTGCCCCGTTAATTTGCCGTACTTTGACCTTTCACTTTTTATTATCCTGAAGTAAGTTTGTATCAGTTATTGCGGATCAATAAATAAAATTCAATTAACAAATTAAAAATCCAATTGATAGATGCTCGGTTGTTAAATAGTCGGCAGCAATTAGACAGTTAAACAATTTTAACAAGAAAAATAATTTAATATCAAAAACAAAATGATAGGAAAAACAGGTATGAGAAAATTAATTTATGAAATAAACATAACACTTGACGGCTATGCAGACCATACTTCGGTAATAGCCGACAATGAGCTGCATGATTTTTTTACTAATTTGCTCGACGAAACAGGCACGGTTTTATTCGGTAGAAAGACTTATGAACTTATGGTAGATTTCTGGCCGAACGCAAGGAATGATCCTAGAAGTACGGAAAGCATGATTAAATTCGCAGATAAATATAATAGTATAAATAAGATTGTTTTTTCCGGTTCTCTCCGGGAGGTTCGCTGGAATAATACAATTTTAAATAAAGGAAATGTAATTGAAGAAGTGAGAAAATTAAAACAGCAGTCCGGTAAGGATTTATCGATCGGCGGAATAAGCCTGGCATCTTCTCTTATGGAAGCAAATTTGATTGATGAATTTTGGTTCCTGGTTCATCCGATTGTTTCAGGAAAAGGAAGGAAATTGTTTTCCCGAAGCGATGGCTCGCCGGAAGGATTTAACAGCAGAACAGACCTTAAATTTGTCGAATCTAAAATTTTCAAATCAGGAGTTGTTGCGTTAAATTATAAGAAAGGATAAAGAAGTTATTATGGAAAGAACAAAGAATTTATCAATTCATTCCAGAGAAATTTTATTTACTTCAAGTGAAATCCTTTATTAAGATCATTGTACAAATTGAAGTAGAATTAATTTTTCATACGTATTTTCAAGCTGTTTCAATATTTCCTTTTTCCTGACTTCAATCTTAGAGGATTCAAATCTGTTTTCAGTATTTTTAATTTATTTGCTTTGCTACCACTATATTCCGCAAACAATATGATTCCGCAATACTTTAAATTCTATCCCGCATTATCAGATTCGAGATTATAAGAATCACATGGCACCAAGTATATAACTTCAATATACGAGTTACTGTAAAAATAAAAATCAAAAAATATTTAGTTGATGCAAAATTAATTTTGTAAGTTTGAGTGTATTTAAATATCGAGGGAGTTATTTAAACTTCATTCTCAAAAATAGGAGATACTGTATTATGAGAAACTTTCTAAAGATAACACTGGTATTTTTGGTTGCTGTTGCCTTTACCTCATGTTCTCAATTTTCCGGAATATCTAAAGAAGGAACTGTTGCAAAAAAACCTTTCATATTTGGAGTATGGGGAAACGGACATCCAAACAGAACCGATGCAAAATGGGATAGCGTATTCAACAAATATCATAACGCAGGCATTACCGATTTTTTTATTCAAGGTTCTCCAAAAGAACTTCAAAGGCTTGTTAATTTGACCAAGGGTAAGGGTATAAGAATTCACGGATGGATCTTAACATTTAACAGACCCGGAGATACCGTAGCTGAAAAACATCCCAACTGGTACTCTGTTAACAGGGAAGGAAAAAATAGCCTTGAGTATAATCCCTATGTCAAATATTATCAATGGTTAAGTCCCTTCAGCAAAGGTGCAAGAGAGCATATAAAAGATAATATTAGAGCAATTGCCGAAGTTAAAGGACTGGCCTCCGTACACCTGGATTATGTACGTTATTGCGATGTTATCCTAGGTAAAGCGCTTCAACCTAAATATCATCTTGTTCAGGATTATCAAATGCCGCAGTTTGATTTCGGATATCACCCGGAAGCAAGGAAAGAATTTAAAAAACTCTTTGGTGTCGATCCTATGAAAATGGCTCACCCCGAGTTAAGCAACGAATGGCTGCAATTCAGGTTAAATGCTGTTACTTCTCTTGTAAACGAGCTAGCAGTAATCGCTCATAATCATCATACAAAAATTTCCGCAGCAGTCTTCCCTTTTCCAGAACTATCCAGACAAATGGTAAGGCAGGATTGGAGTTCGTGGAATCTCGATCTTGCAGTTCCTATGTTATACCAAAATTTTTATGATGAAAATATAAACTGGATTGGATTCTGTACTGCCCAGGGTGTACGCGAAGTCCACGGAAGATTTCCTATTTATTCAGGTCTTTTTATTCCGGCACTTTCTCCGGAAAAACTTAAAGAAGCAATTTTAATTTCAAAGAAAAACGGAGCAGCGGGTGCAACATTTTTTAATATGCGTTCTTTAACCGATGCACATTTAAAAGTTATTAAGCAATTGTATGATGAATTTGATTTGAATCGGGAACAGATTTCGGAAAAATAGTTCGGAAATAGTATAATTAGAGAAAAAATAATTTTGTAATTTAAATAGAGCAACTACAAACGAGATGACATCTTTTATTTGACTAAGATGTCATCTTTATATTTTAAATATTATTTATCTGTAAACAATAACGAATCTATAATGACCCTGTCGGATATCTCAAATTTAAGATTAATAAATCAACAGATTATCGGGACAAAATTTAGAAACCCTAGAGATATTGTACATTGGATGGGAGCAATGCAAGCGCAGGACTTGGGCATGGCTAAGTGGGCTGTTGGTGTGCGGCTGCCGGATTCAACAGAAAAGATAATTGAAGAAGCAATAAATAATGCAGAGATAATTAGGACCCATGTATTGCGCCCGACATGGCATTTTGTATCCCCCGATGATATTTACTGGATGCTTGAACTTACCAGGCCACAAATAAAATCTGCTATGAGTTCACGCGATAAACAATTAGGGCTTACTAAATTCGTTTACTCAAAATGTAATAAAGTTATTGAAAAATCTATAACACTGCAAAAGCAGCTTACGAGTGAAGAAATAAAATTTGAACTTGAAAAAACCGGCATTGATACGGGCAGTAATAGGTTATATCATCTTTTATTCCGGGCGGAACTGGAAGAAATTATATGCAGCTGTAATGTAAAAGGTAATAAGCAAACATATGCCTTACTAGCCGAAAGAGTACCTAATAAAAAAATTTTTGTTAAGGAAGAAGCTCTAGCATTTCTTGCAAAAAGATATTTTTCAAGCCATTCACCGGCAACCATAAAAGACTTTATCTGGTGGTCGGGTTTATCTGTTACGGATGCAAAAGCCGGTTTGGAAATGATTAAATCCGGTTTAATCTCAGAAACAGTTAATTCCGAAATATACTGGTTCCACAATAATTCTAAAAATATATATCGCTCTCACAATTCTGCATTTTTGTTTCCTCCTTTTGATGAAATCGTTATTAGTTACAGAGACAGATCGGCTGTGTTGCCGGCAATACAAAATAAAAATACGATTTCTTCAAACGGAATATTCCGACCTGTAATAGTTATAAACGGAAAAGCAAAGGGCATCTGGAAGAGAAAAATAAAAAAGGATAAAGTAATAATGGAATTTGAATTATTTGATCGGCCCAGTTCAAACAAAAAAAAATCAATTGAAAAATCCGCACAAAAATACGGCAGCTTTTTGGAAAAGAAACCTGAACTTATTTTCAAATCGGGATAATTATTGACTGCATCCTCTCAGATCAATTTTCCACTCGCCTATAACTTTATCTCCTTCCGTTACAAAATATTTATCAAATAAATTAACTGTGGGATCGCAATGGGAAGTTACCAGTTCCAGAACAGTTCCTAAGGCCGGTGCTTTTCTATTTTCAGGATAAATAATTTTTCCATATTCATCGCCAAACCAATCATATTTCATATCGGCAAACTCATGTGTAATAATCTTAGGAACAGCCCCGTCTTTGTACATAGATTTTAATCCGGCATCTACCGTAACAAAGCCTTTTTGGTTTGCACTTACTACAGTTGTTAGTAATCTTAATGCAGGTTCAAATGAAGCAAACCTTCCGCTGTTTTGTGAAGATTCAACCGCAAGATATTCTTCATCCATAAAAAGATACGAACCAACCTGATGCTCGGTAACTTCCGGTATATCACTGTCTATTTCAAACGTTCCCGTACCGGAGGCACTAAAAATTTTAACGCTGTCTGCTTTAGATTTTAATTTATTAAATATAGGAATTATTTCTTCCAGACTTTTGTGTGAAGCATCTCTTCTTTCGTTAAAGGAGGTTATATGCTGCAAATGCCCTGCATATGCTTGAATTCCGCACAACCTAAGGTTCTTTTTAGAAAGGATGTATTCACCCAGTTCCGGCGCATCGGAAGGCTTAATTCCTGTCCTTCGTAATCCCGCATCAATATCCAGCAATACATCCATCGACAGATTCTTCTGCTGTAATAAATTATTTAAAGCATCAATAGTATCCCGGTTATCTAAGGTTATAATTAGTGAAGGACATATGGAAAGTATTTCTAAAATTTTTTCCGTTTTTCCTGCCGAAGCGAATGGACCTGTTAAAAGAATTTCTTTTACACCCGCCTTGGCAAGCATTTCTGCCTCCGATATTTTTGCGGCGCAAATACCTATTGCCCCGTACTCAATTTGCTTTTTTGCAAGAGTTGTGCACTTATGAGTCTTTGCATGCGGGCGAAGTTTCTTGCCTCTTTTATTGGCAAGTGACTGCATTTTCATAAGATTTTTCTCAAGAATATCCTTATCAATAATAAGGCAAGGCGTTTCGAGATGGAATTTATTTTCAAACTTCATTTTAATTTTCACTAGAATGATTTAGTAAAATTATTATTTGAAATATAATTAAAAAAGATTGATTAACTGAATTTATGAAGAGCTGCAATTCTGCCACAGAAATCTTTCCAGTGAAGAATCACAGAGTTAAGTGCATATGAATTTTAGATATACCTACCTATTTAAAGTGGTAAAATTTAAGTTGTTCATAACTTCAATTTAAAGCAAAATGTAATTATTAAAGAATTATATTAATTTACCGCAATACATTTGGGAGGATTGTTTAATAATGTTCAAGAACAGTAATTATGCAAAATTATTAATTGAAACTAATGCTAAGTTAATTGACACCGGCTTTTTATTACTTAGATTGACTATAGGCACAATAATATTTGTTGTAGGCTCCGGGAAAGTATTAGGCTGGTTCGGCGGATTCGGACTTACGGCTTCCATTAATTTTTATGTTACGAAAATGGGGATAGCACTGCCTCTTGCATATCTAAGCTGCTTTACGGAATTTATCGGCGGCATTCTTCTAACAATTGGTTTATTTACAAGACCGGCAGCATTTGCAGTTATGATTAATATGGCGGTGGCTACAATTTCAATGCTGCCGAACGGTTTTATGGGTCCCGGCCATGCCTCTTATCCTTTTATCTTTTTAGTTATCGATGTTGTAATCCTTATTGCAGGACCGATGCAATACAGTTTAGATGCCGTAATGATGAAGAAATAATCTTAAACGAAACTCAATGTTTGGAGTTTAATTATAGAACTCACATTACGCAACGGCGGGGAATATTGGAGTAGTGGAATAATGGAATATTTATATTTGGTTTGTTATTCCAACATTCCAATACTCCGGGGATTTGTTTTGCGTAAGTTGATTTAAACAAGTCCGCTTAAAAATTTTCCGGCGGATATTACCCTTACGCTGTCTTTTATAAAATCAATGTCTTTTTTAATTACAACTTGAAAAGCATAGGGTATTTTTAATCGTTCTTTAAAATAAAATATGTTTGGGGAAGGTTGAGTCTCATTTAATTTAGCTTCAACTGCAAACCACGGCTTTCCGTTTGAGCTTATTAAAAAATCCACTTCTTTTTTATCAACATTCCTTAAATAGTTTAACCTAATTTTATAACCTTCATATTCATTCATATAATCTGAAAACTTTAAAAGATGAGAAGCTATAATATTTTCAAACTTTACGCTTTCATTTTCTATTTCCGACCAATCGATCAAATATAACTTAGGTTCCTTTTTAATTGAGCGAACTACTTTTATGTTATAAGGATATATTCTAAAATGATAATAAAATTGTTCAAGTACGTTTAGCCAGTTTGTTATTGCTCTGTGGCTAACTTCCAGGTCCTGTCTAATTGCGTTTAAAGATAAAGGGCTTGCAACTTTGGAAGGCAGAATATCCCCCAATAATTTTACACTATTTATATCCCTTATATTTTCAACATCTCTTATATCTTCTTTGAAGAGCCTTTCCAGTTTTTCATTATGCCATCTTCTTAATGATTTTTCACTTTGTTTAAATAAAATTTCCGGAAATCCCCCGAATTTAAATAATTGTTTGAAGCATTCATTCAATTCATTGATTCCTTTGTAATTAAATGTTAATTCATTTAAGGGGATAAAATTATTTTTAATGCTGCATAGTTCCGCAAGAGAAAAAGGATGAAGAGTATAATAATGATATCTTCCTTGAAGAGAATCTCCGCCTTTTCTATAAATATTTAGTCGGGCGCTTCCTGTAACAATAATTTTATACTTTGCTTTGTATGAATCATAAATTCCTTTAATAAGGCTTTTCCATTTTCTGTATTTATGAATTTCATCAAAAATCATTAAAGCGTTATCGCCGGGAAATTCTAAATTCATAAATTTTTTCCTGTCGGGCGGAAAATCCCAGTTATAGTAACTGTAATTAGTTAGCTGTTTTGTTATTATCTTTAGGGCAAGTGTTGTTTTACCTACCTGCCGGGCTCCACCGACAAACACCATTTTATCATTTAAGTCCTCAATAATATTATCAGTTAAATATCTTTGCTTTTCCATTTAATGTATTATTTTCTTTATTTTGTTGCAGATAACTATACGAACATTTTTGCTTTAAAGCAAAATAATTAGCGATTATTTTTGCTTAAAAGCAAAATCAATCGGTTAAATAATTTGGTATTATGTTCTATATTTCCTAAATTATTTTCGTTATTCAAATCCCGCTTTCTTAAAAAAACTAAACTATCTTGCCTAAAATAAATTAAAGGAGGAATCAGGATGAAAAGAATTGTAACATCAACACTCTTCATAGTTATATTTTATTTTTCTTTATTCGGCCAAACTTCTAAGAAGGAAAGTTCGGCAGCCATTAAAACTGTTCCAAAGACAGAAACTTCTTTAACCAAACATAACCAATTAATTCTGTGGACGAGCGGTGATCGTGAAACCGCCTTGAAGATGGTTTTTATGTATGCATTCAACTGCAAAAAATATTCATGGATGGATACCGTAAGGTTGATTGTTTGGGGGCCTTCCCAAAAACTTCTGGTTGAAGACAAGGATTTGCAAAAACAATTCAACTTACTGAAGAATGAAGGAATTCAGTTATATGCATGCAAAGGTTGTGCTGACCTATACGGTATTGCAGACAAGCTGACAAACCTGGGAGTTAAGGTTATTTACATCGGAAAAATGCTGGCAGATCTTCAAAAGGAAGGTTGGCATATTCTTTCTATTTAAATTGAATATAAATATCATTAAATTATTTTGTCATAAGGAAATAAATTTATATTCTTTTAATTCCTCAGCCTGAATTATCTTACAATACTTTAATATCCGGGAGATATAATATGAATAATAAAAAAAGTACCGCCAATAATAAAAGCCGCAGAAATTTTTTAAAAACTACAATGCTGGGAAGCATTGCTGCGGTTACGCTTCCGTCTCTGGGCTTTCCGGGAAAAACATTTGCATCTAATTTTAATAATCCGAATATGTTGAAAGCAAAATTGGATGAAATAACCATTGATGAATTAAGAGAAGGATTTAAATCCGGTAAGTATACGGTTCGTTCCGTAACCGAAGAATATATCTCCCGTATAAAAGCAATAGATAAAAAAGGTCCTGCAATAAATAGTGTAATCGAACTGAATCCCGATGCGCTGTCAATTGCGGATGAACTCGACAAAGAATTAAAAGACAAAGGTCCGCGAGGTCCTTTACACGGAATTCCGGTACTAATAAAAGATAACATTGACACAGCCGACAAAATGGAAACAACTGCCGGCTCATTAGCATTACTTGGATCAAAACCGGTAAAAGATTCGTTTGTTGCCAAACAATTAAGAGAAGCCGGAATGTTAATTCTAGGCAAGACAAATTTAAGCGAATGGGCTAATATGCGTTCTACACATTCAACAAGCGGATGGAGCGGGCGCGGTGGTCTTACAAAAAATCCTTATGCTCTGGATAGAAATTGTTCCGGCTCAAGTTCCGGCTCAGGAGCTGCTGCATCAGCCAATCTTTGCGCAATTGCAATAGGAACCGAAACAGATGGTTCTGTTGTAAGCCCTTCTTCCATTTGCGGAATCGTTGGTATTAAACCTACCGTAGGTTTGGTAAGCCGCGCCGGAATCATTCCTATTTCACAATCGCAGGATACGGCAGGGCCTATGGCTCGCACTGTACGGGATGCGGCAATTTTACTTGGTGCAATGCAAGGTACCGATAAAGAAGATGATGCAACTCTTGTTAAAGGAAGAAAAGCATTTAACGACTATACAAAATTTCTGGTTTCGGATGGACTTAAAGGTGCACGCATTGGAGTGGTTCGGAAATACTTCGGCTTTCTTCCCCAGGTAGACACCGTAATAAATAAAGCTTTGACCGTTTTGAAGCAGCAAGGCGCTATACTTGTTGACCCGGTTGATATCGCCGCTATCGGAAAATTAGATAAAAACGAAAATACCGTACTTCTGTATGAATTAAAAGCAGACATGAAAAAGTACCTTAAACATCGCGGGCCGAATACCAAAATGCATACTCTCGAAGACCTAATTGAGTTCAATAAAAAGCATGCAAAAGAAGAGATGCCGTATTTCGGACAAGAGTTGTTTCTGGAAGCAGAAAAGAAAGGGCCGCTTACGGATAAAGAATATATTGATGCACGCGAAAAGAATCATTTACTTTCCCGTAAAGAAGGTATAGATGCCGTAATGGACAAGTATAATCTAGATGCACTTGTCTCTCCTACCGACAGCCCGGCATGGATGACCGACCTTGTGGACGGTGATCATTTTCTAGGCGGAAGTTCACAATTGGCCGCAGTTGCCGGTTACCCTCACATTACTGTTCCGGCAGGATTTGACTTCGGCTTGCCAATCGGCATTTCGTTTTACGGTAAAGCTTGGAGTGAAAATGTTCTTTTAAAAATTGCTTACGGATATGAACAAGCTACAAAAGCAAGAAGACAGCCGAAGTTTCTTGTTACGGCAGATTTGAAAGTATAAAATCTATTTCATTTATTTATTTGAAAATTCACCGGAGAAAAATACATGACTAAAGATCAAATAGAGTCTTTCTTTTCGAGGATTGATAAATTAAAAAAGAACCGCAGATCTCTATTTGGAAAAATGAATGCTCATCAGGCAGTTTGTCATTGTGCTGATCAGTTTCGTATGGCATTTGGGGAAAAAAAAGCCGAAGAATACGGAAAAGTGGATCCTAATAAAATAATTGCATTATTCCGTGCCGGGAAAACCGTACCAACACCAAAAGGATTTGATCAGGTTAAAGGAGATGGAACAAAGCCTGTTGAATTTGAAAAGGATAAAGAATTATTAAAAGAGTATATTATTAAGTTTTCCAAATTACCCGAAAATTATAAATTTAGCGAACATCCTTACTTAGGAAATATCAACAGGAAAAGGTGGGAAGATTTAGTGAATTATCATTTAAATCATCATTTAAAACAGTTTGGAGTTTAGCAATAATCTTATGCAATTAAAAGATGCCATTGAATTGTTAAGATGCGATACAATATTAAATACAGATGAACAAGTTTGGGCAGAACTGGGATGCGGCAACGGAACTTTTACGGAAGCACTTGCAAGCCTACTTGCATCGGGAAGTATAATTTATGCTGTAGATAAAGATAAACCTTCATTGAAAATGGTACCGGACAATTATAAAAATGTAAAAATCGAAAAGCTTTACCGGAATTTTATAAAGGATGTCTTACCGGAAAATTTAACCGGAATACTAATGGCAAATTCGTTTCATTACGTGAAAAACAAAAATCCTTTTATCAAAAGGATTGAAAATAATTTAAGACGGAACGGTATTTTTCTAATTGCGGAATATGATACCCAATCGTCAAATCCCTGGGTTCCGTTTCCTATAAACTTTAATTCACTAAAAAATTTTTTTGAAAAGGCAGGTTATTCTTCCGTAACTAAAATTAATGAACTTCCTTCGGTCTTTAGGAGAGAAAATATTTATTCTGCATTAATAAAAAGGTAGCTTTGCGCCTTCTCACGAAAAAAGTCATCCGGTTTTATTATTTAGAGCACATTAAAAATTAGAGAGGTAAGGTTATGAAAAAATTATTTTTGTTTGTGCTCGTTGCCGGCTTATGTTCTTTTACATATCCGCAATCAGGTAAAATGCATTCGCATAATAAAAAAATGGAAGTGATGAATAAGAGTGCGGTTAAATTACCTGCAGGCTGGAAGATGCGTTTTGATAAAACATTTGCCGGCGGTAAAGATGTAAAGGTTGTTGAGGATATGGGAGTCTACCATTTTACATCCGACCCGGTAGGCGCTGCTATATATTACAATCCTAAAAATGAAGAAAAGGCACAATTTAAAATCGAAGCAGACTTTACACAATTAAAGCCATCCAAGCACCCGGAAGCCTACGGTGTATTTTTTGCCGGTACCAATTTGCAAAAGCATAATCAATATTATTTGTATTTTCTTGTCAGGCAGGACGGAAAATATCTTATTAAAAAACGAATTGGAAACAACACTAAATTGGTTGTGGGCTGGACCCCTTCCAAGTATGTAAATGCTGAAAATAAAAAAGGTCAAACAATTAATAAGATTTACGTTACTGTTGGGAAAACTGATGTAACATTCGGTGCAAACGGAAAGGAAGTAGTTTCACTTAGCAACAAGAAACTGGGAAGCACCGATGGAATTGTCGGATTGAGAATAAATCATAATCTTGATGTTATAACACACGGCTTAACTATTAAAAAGCAGTAGCGTATTATTTATAAAAAATTAAATTATCTCTTTATTTTATAAGTCAAGCGAAATAATGGAGTAATGGAATTTCGGATATCACTCCGCTATTCCGTTACTCCAAAATTCCGTCAAAAGAATTGGATAAGATAATTTATTTATCATCTGCAGCAAACTTTTTATTGTAACGTATTATACTCTCATTTATAATTTTGTATGCAAATTCTTTTTCACGAAATTCATTTACCTGAACATGCTTATGCTCGAGCTTTTTATAATCTTCAAAAAACCTTTTTAGCTCAACCATTGTATGCGGCGGCAGTTCCGATAGACTATTAATATAATTTACAGCCATATCTTTATCGGCAACCGAAATAATTTTTTCATCGTTTTCATTATCGTCAACCATATGCATAACACCGATTACTTTGGCGTTTATTAAACATAACGGTTCAACTTTAACAGAAGAAATTACGAGAATATCCAGAGGATCGCCGTCATCGGCAATTGTTTGCGGAATGAAGCCGTAGTTAGCCGGATAATGAACCGCAGAAAACAAAACCCTGTCAAGCTTTAATAAGCCGCTCTCCTTATCCAGTTCATATTTTGCTTTGCTGCCTACAGGTATTTCAATTATGCTGTTAACAATACCCGGCAGGTTTGTGCCCGGATTAATTGCATGCCAAGGATTTCTGTTATAAATAGTTTTCAACCTTACTCCATAATATTAAAATTTTTTTTGAATAATTTTTCGGGAAGATTAACCGGATACCTACATGGATAATTTTCTCCGTGGTTAAATATAATAATTCTTTTGAATTCGAAAAAACCGCTGTGATTTTGATATTATTAATTTTAATATCGTCTTGTTATTTAACCCTAATGTAATATTACTTCCGGTAATACATTAGAACACCGACGACACGGACAACACGGATTTTCACGGAAATATATTTTGTCAATTACCCGCGGTTGTCTGTGTTGTTCATGCTATTCGTATACTATTGTTTTATAAATAGTAATGAATAATAAACTAATTACTACTACCTTTATTCTTAAAAAAACGGGGCTATTCCTGTAAACAAACGGAATGTACGCAATACTCAGCAATAATCTCTTCCGGTTTATTATCTAGATAAAATATTTTCGGAGTGAAATCTTCAGATGCACTTCTCTTTAATTCAGGTATTAGCCATTTGCTTAATAGTTCCGCCGCTTCTATATATCTGCCCGAAAAACTAATTACGTCCACTCCATTCATAGCAGCAATTGCAGCGCCGCAGTATAACAGAATTTTATATTTGAAAAACTTTATTGCTTTTACATATTTCTTTTCATCTTTGAATACATCGTTTATAGTAACATTCTCTCCGGCAAGGGCTGACAGTCCGCTTTTTCTTGTTATAATTTCATTAATTAACTCTGCACCTAACTTTTTCTTTTCTTCAATCATAATTAAAATTCCGGGATCAAGTTCACCGCAAGTTGTGTCGCCGGGAATTCCTTCTACCGGAGTTGCACCGCTTGAAATCATTACCGGTTTACCATCATAAATTGCCACGATATCGGGAACAGGTTCGAGACAAATTGAAATAATTTTTCCAGCGCTCTTATCTTTATTATTAATATCTTTTAAAACTTTATTATGAAATAACCCGTGATAACCTGATCTCTTAATTTCCATGTTAAATAAATTATTATCTACAGCATACAACTGCTCATAAACAGGTAAAGAGGAAAAGAATGCAGTTTCAAAAAATAAAAATATTTCAAGAAGCGGAATAGCATCTTTAATACTTTTAATTAATTCAATTACAACCGGCATATCCAGCGGCGATTGGGGAATTAGTTTTTCCAATTTATCAAGAACTAATTCATCATAAATTGTTAC
>JBJKQP010000035.1:0-5144 GCA_046705105.1 Ignavibacteriaceae bacterium
GGTGTTTCCAGGTTTTCGTAAACAGTCAGTTCATCAATTAAATGATACTGCTGGAAAACAAATCCTATATACAGCTTATGAAGTTCGGAAAGTTTTCGTTCGCTCATAGTATGTACAGGCTCATCATAGAAATAATATTCGCCTTCCGATGGTGTATCAAGCATCCCGATTATATTTAGTAAAGTTGTTTTACCGGCACCGGACGGTCCCATTACTGAGACAAACTCACCTTCTTCGATTTCAAGGTTGATGTTTCTGAGTACATAAGTCTTAATGACTTTGTTGCTGTAAAATTTTTCAATGTTGTGTAGTTTGATCATTATTGCCTCCTAATTAGGCCCCATCTAAATCTTCCCCAAAGGGGAAGACTTTCTAAGCCCTTCCCTTTGGGAAGGGTTGGGATGGGCTATACGTGAAATTTTTCTTTATAATTTTCAGTTACCACATGACCGTCGAACAAATGAATAATGCGGTGCGCAAATTCGGAATCGTGCGGCGAGTGTGTTACCATTACTATTGTAGTTCCTTCTTCATTTAATTGAGTCATTATGTTCATAACCTCTTCGCCGTTGGCAGAATCCAAATTACCAGTCGGCTCATCGGCTAAAATTAATTTTGGCTTAGCAACAACAGCCCTTGAAACCGCAACCCGCTGCTGCTGCCCTCCGGATAGCTGCTGCGGAAAGTGGTCCTTACGATGCATTATCTGCATTCTCTCCAAAACTTCCGTAACCATTTTATCTCTTTCGGAAGAAGATACACCCAAATAAAGAAGCGGCAGTTCTACATTTTCATAAACCGTTAGTTCATCAATTAAATTAAAACTCTGGAAGACAAAGCCGATGTTTGCTTTTCTTAAGTTTGCTCTTTGCCTCTCGGTATATTTGGAAACTTCATAATCCAGGAAATAATACTCACCATCCGACGGATTATCGAGCAGACCGAAAATGTTAAGGAGAGTGGATTTGCCGCATCCGGAAGGCCCCATTATTGCGACAAACTCTTTTTCATTTATATCGATGTTTACATTCTCCAGAGCGGTAGTTTCTACTTCTTCAGTAGTGTAGATTTTCTTTAGGTTGTTTGTTTTGATCATTGATTTCTCCAATATATTTTTAAATTTTATAACAAAGAATAGAACGCTGATTGAGCGGATCAAGCGGATTTACGCGGATAAATATTGTCCGAGTAGATCTGTGTTGTCCGTGTGGTCTGTGTACTAATGATTTCATTACTTAATCTCCAACTTATCAACGTCGCCGAAATTATCGTACGACGAAGTTACAACTTTATCTCCCGGCTTTAATCCGCTAAGTACTTCGAAGTAATCAGGGTTTTGCCTTCCGAGACTTATATCTCTTTTTACTGCTTCGGTGCCGGCTTTATTAAGAACGAATACCCATTGACCGCCTGTCTTCTGATAAAATCCGCCACGCGGCAGTAATAAGGCTCTGGTTCTTTCGCTAAGCTGTAATCTTATCTGAAGTGTTTGACCTCTTCTAATACTATTCGGCACTGCACCGGTAAAATTCATATCCACCTGAAATTTTCCATCCTTTACCTCCGGAAATACTTTTATAACAATTAGCTTGTAAACTGTCCCATCCACATCGACTGTAGCATGCAGCCCTTTTATAACCCTTGCTATATAAAATTCATCAATATCAGCCCTGACTTTAAAACCGTCCATAGCATCAATTATTCCCAACTGCGAGCCGGGAGATTTAGACTGCCCGATTTCGGCATCCAGAGAAGTTAGCTGACCGCTTATCGGAGCCTTAACAGTAAGGTTATCTATGTTTTCTCTAATCAGTTCCAGGTTTTTTTGAAGCCTGTCAATTGCAGAGGTAATTTGTTTTAACTGGGAAATTCTTAATATTGAATCCTGAGCATAATTCTGGCGTGTTAAATACAATTGTTCTTTATCATGTAAATATTGATCCCTGGTCTGTTCAAATTCCTGCTGCGAAACAAGTTTTTTCTTCCACATTACTTCTTCTCTATCATAAAGAAGCTTAGAATTTTTAAAGCTGTAACTAGCATCCACAAGCTGGGTTTGTAATGCTATACTATTTTGCTGTATCTGCAAACGTGTATTTCTTGCCTGATTTATTTGCTGGTATGTATCTGCTTCATTTTGCAAAGCACTCAATTGAAGATTCGGGTTTGAGAGTTTCAAAATCTTATCACCTTTTTTTAGCATACTACCTTCTTCAACATATTTTTGTTCTACAGTTCCTCCCAAAATTGCATCCAGGTAATATGTTGTTTTTGGCAGAACAGTTCCGGTAACAGGAATAAATTCCTGGAACTCACCTTCGGTAACGGTGGAAATAGTAATTTTATCCGAATTAACATTAAGCTTTGAGCCGGTGTCGGTTAATATTAATATTATAAGAATTAAAAATAAAGCACCGCCGCCGGAAGAGAACCAAAACTTTCTTCTTTTGTATAAAGGTTTTTTTTCAATCTTTCTATCCAAAGTTTCACCACAGTTTTAATTAAAGAATATTGTTTTTGTATAATTAGATTTTTTAATTGAAAAATTCATTATACTTTGGACAATTTTTGTGCCTAATTATAGCAACATTTCTTATAAAATTAAGCTTTCGCTGATGAATTTGGTTCTATCTATTAAAATGGTTAAAAATCAAATTTTTTTATAGGAAGAATAATGATGAACGGTTAAACCGGTAAGCTCTGTTTTTCCGGTGAGAAGCAAAAAATTAGAAGTATACCGTTCATTACCGGACGACAGTGTCCGGTAACGAACGGTGGATTAAGTCTAGCATTATTTAAAGAATGATGCTATTTTAGAACTGATTTGAAGTTGAGTACTTCTATTCTATAGCGAAAATAATTCTTGTAAAAAAAACGATACTATCCCTCGGAGGGATAGTATCGGTAAAAGCTCTCATTTATTTGGAGTCTTTGTCAACATTGTGATATCTAAATCAAAAACAAACGTTTTAAAATTATTCCACATTTTACGGAGTGGTTGCCGTACGGAGGTGTCTTTGCTAAATTCAATATTCTATCGTTCTAAACTATTCATTTTTTAATTAAGAATTAAGAACATTCGAATTTAGAATGAAGAACGCAGCTATCACCTTAAGTTTAATGTTACCTTTGCCTCCTTACTTTCGTTGTTCATTCTATCAAGTGCAGTAACTACATAAGTATAATCTAAATTTTTTCCTGCTGCTGTGCTGTCCACATAACTATCTTTTGCATTACTAGTTACTTTAAGAATATGTGTTGCATTATTTAAGTTTATCTGTTCGGAAGGCGAAAATCTATAAATAACAAATTTGTAAGCAGTATCTCCATCGGATGCAACTGCAGGCCTATTCCATGTTAAAATTATACCGGAAGAATCCTTTTCAGCTTTCAAGTTAACAGGCGGGTTTGGAGGAATCGAATCTTTCCACTTCATAACAGGTATAAGAGCAGGATATTTAAAATACACCTTCAAAGAATCTGCAAAGTGCGAATAATTATTTACGATTGACTTAGCACTAAAAAACACAACACCCCCTACATTAAGTATCTGCCGGCTTAATCGTATTTGATCTTCCAACTCGGAAGGAGAACCTTTGTAATCCGGGCTGGCCATTCTAGAGGAAAAACAGCCGACAAATAACTGTCTTCCATCAACTACCGAAGCCCACCAAGGAAGCAGCTTTGCAAAGTTTGCGGCTTTATTTCCAATTGACCAATATATTTGAGGCAAAACATAATCAACAGTCTTATCTTTTAACCAGGTTAAAGGATCGCAATAAATTTTTTTGTATGATTCGAATCCATTTGTTCCTGCATATTTATTTAATACAATACCGAAAGGACTTATCCCGAATTTTACATGCGGGTTAATTGCCTGAATGGTATCGTAAACTTCCGCAACCATCTCATTAATGTTATGCCTCCGCCAATCATTTATATCTTTTATTCCGTCATTATATTTTTTATAAGTTGCTTCATCCTGATTTGTAATATGAGGTGTGTATGGATAAAAATAATCATCAAAATGAATTCCGTCTACATCGTAACGAGATACAACATCAGCGATGATCTTTGCTATATAATGCCTAACTGCCGGAATACCGGGGTTCAGCATCTTATAAGTTTTAAAGTCCAAAATCCATTCCGGATGCAATTTCGTAACATGATTTTTTGCGATAGGATATTCGCCAATAGTTTTAACAGCCCTGTAAGGATTAAACCATGCGTGCAATTCCATTCCATGGCTGTGAGCTTCCGATATTGCAAACGCCAGCGGATCATAAAACGGATCCGGTGCTTTGCCTTGCTTGCCGGTTAACCAATACGACCATGGTTCATACTTTGATTTATATAAAGCATCGCATTCGGTTCTTACTTGAAAATAAACCGTATTAATACCTGCAGCAGCCAGTTTATCAAATATGTTTACCAGTTCGCTTATTTGCCTACCCGGTGTTTCGGAATTGGAGGAAGGCCAGTCTATATTTGCAACTGTTGCAATCCATGCGCCTCTTAATTCCCTTTTCGGATAAATGTATTGTGCTTTTATAAATTGCGTAAAAACAATAATTGTAATAGCTGTAAGTAGTATTTTTTTTATCATAATAATTTTTATTTGGTGAAGATTAAAGAGTTAATTTTTATTTTTGTTTTCAATTATTTTTAAACTAATACAAAGATACAAAAAATAGGAATGTGCAATTTATGGAAAATAAAAAAATTCTATTCGTATGTATGGGAAACATTTGCAGATCACCGGCTGCAGAGACTATAATGAATTCGTTAGTTAAAAAAAATAATCTCGAAGAAATAACTACCGTTGACTCTGCCGGAACAATTAGTTATCATACAGGCGAGGAAGCCGATCCGAGAATGAAAGAAAGGGCTTTATTAAGAGGCTTAAATATCGAACATCGTGCTAGAAGTTTTAATCCTGATACGGATTTTGAAAAATTTGATTATATAGTTACTATGGACAATCATAATTTTAAAGACATTTATAAATTGGATACTAAAAACAAGTACCGTAAAAAATTACATAAGATGACTTCGTTTTGTTCCAAATACAAAGTAAAAGAGGTACCGGACCCTTATGACAAGGGAATGGATAGTTTTGATCTTGTCCTTGATATTTTGGAAGA
>JBJKQP010000036.1:0-4410 GCA_046705105.1 Ignavibacteriaceae bacterium
GAGAGGGGGCTAGGTGGAGAGGTAAAAAATATTTTAAATTACAACATTTTTCATCTTAATTAGTTTTTTTAATTATAACTACTTGTTAAATTTTCTCTAATTTTAGTTGAATGCGTAACTTCAGTTATTAAATTATTTTTCCATGGAACCGGCTAGTTTAACCGGTTCCGGTAGATAAGGAAAAAGGATGGTACATAATTTAAGATACCGGCCTTTATTGAATAATTTTACTTTGCTAATATTTTACCCGTTACGGTTAATGTTTTTGTCACACTAAAACTTGATTTGGTACCGGATGCTTTATTACCGACAAAAGTTAACTGCCAGGTGCCGAGCACCTTATAATAACCTGTGCCCGTAGCCTGACACTCGAACTCCTGGTTTTTTAAATACAACGTATTTTGTTCATTATATGTAACAGAAACCTGGGCGGGATTTACAACTACTACTTTAATTAAATCTATATCATCGGTTGTACAGTGCGCACCAAATTGCAGACCATCACTTCCGTTAGACATAGTAACGTTAACGGCAGCTATATTAAAATCAGGTTGTGCATCTTGAGGCGTACTGTTGTTACTAACCGGGTTGTTATTGCTTTTCTTACTGCAGCCTGCAAAAGCTAAAAGTAGGGCAAGAAATAATACATAAAAAGAAATATGTTTCATGGCTTCACTCCTGTTTTGATTGTTGAATATTATTTTTCTTATTCTTATTAAATCTCGTTTAATTACTTTTACCGTACATGCGCAAGAACTTAAAGAAATAGCTCACACGGAATAAAAATTTTCTAGAGGCGGAAAAATATTTTTTACAATGTCTTTTTGTCCGGTTTTATATAACAGAAATAAATATGTTCGGCTGTCATGGCTCTTGACAAATGAGCATTATGTATTAAAGAATTAGTTGTATAAAACTAGCCTCTTCCGTAGCTGTATAATCCGGATATTTATTAAATAACCTAACACGGAAAATTCTTAATCCCGCTCTTATTCTTTATTTTAACCTATTACCTCATGATTAAAAGTTAGATTAGAATTTCCTCCAAAGCCGGATTAGCCTATGGCTGAAAGATTAAGATAACTGCCTAATATGAGTTATTAATTATTACTTACTTTACCTCAAATAATTTTCTAAATTGAGAGATATCAGGATTTATAAACAGCTTGGTTCCGCCTACATCATCAAATTTATCCGCCCAATAATAATTTGATGTATTCCAAACATTAAATATCTTACCGTTTTTATCATGTAATGTTATTGTTCCCCGAATATAATCATCAAACTTTCTCAGAGCATCATCCGTATTCTTTTGGCCGATTTCAAATGAACTATTAATTATGTTTGATATTTGTTCGTTTGCCCTGGAAACAATCCGGGAGACATTCGCAGTTATTTTATTTTGCATCATATACCATCTTGGATTCCACATAAAACCGGAAACTAGTTTATCCATAACCATAGCAGCTTCTCTTACACTCAATTTAGGAGCGCAAAATCCGTAAAGCTGTTGAACCGTCCAGTCTCCGGTACCTCCATAGGCAGTTTGTATTAAATGAGTTGCTGCTTCAACGTAACCTGAATAAAGCCGGCTGTTCATTCTGCCTGTAAAATTTACATCTCCGGCAGTAACGCTGGAATGGATCATTCCCATACCGGAAGCATTTAGTGCTGCGTATTCACGTCCGTCCACATATGCTATATCAGGTCTGTTCCTCTTTTCCGTTATATAAAAATTTGCCAGTTCTTTTGAAAAGCGTTTTCCTGCATATTCATATGCAAAGTTTGAACCGGTAACATATCTTCGGACAAACGTCATTGTACCGTCCTGAAGCCTATAGTAAGAGCCTTCGTAAATTCCGGACATAGATAAAGTCGGATTGGGCAGTGCAAAAATGGGAATACCCGGGTCTTTGTAGAATACGTTTATTTCTTTATCCGGTGAAAGAAGATTTACTCCCGGTCGGTAGTCTGTAGGTGAATATCTTTTAAGTCCGCCTTGTATAATCCATCCTTTGGGAACTTCAACGGAAAAGGCATGCTCATTAGGATCCTCCCAGCGGTAAAATTGAAGCTTGGGGATTTTTGGCCTGGATAATTCTTTGCTTCGCTTTATAACCGGGTGAAAGCTTCCAAGAATATCGATTAATGTATCCTTATTTTTATTAAAGTAATTTCTAGGCGAAGTAATAATATAACACAAAGCTGCAGAGCTGTTTTTATCGGATACCCATGTAAGACCGGCTACACTTATTTCATGTTTGTTTGAACTTACAAGCCTGATATAATTTTGTCCTATTTGTACCGGCTCATCCCAGTACAATTCAGGTTCAAGTTTAGCAGCTATTCTTTTTAGAAGTTTGCTACTTGTATATTCATCTAACTCTCCTGGAGAGTAAACCGGCCAGATATAAACATCTTCATTTCTTTTTCCCGTAAGTTTAATTCTTCCGATGTTCTTATTGAATTTTACATCCCAGCCATTGGGGTGTTTAATTGAAAAAACATTCGGCACTTTGTATTCAACCCAATCCTTCGGCACCGCATGTTCATTATTAGAATTGGAACAGCCTGCAATTACGAATAAAAATATTGAGATTATTACAATTAAAAATTTCATTCTTACATCCTTACATTTTTTAGATTATAATTAAGATATAACTCTATCATCGATATTACTTTGGATTTTATAGTACATGCGTATTTTAAGTAAGTTAAGGTTCATTACCTGAAGGAAAATTTTAAAAGAGTTTTTAAAGGTTGTTGTTTTCAATTAAATGATTTTTATCGCAGGGATAACAGAGGATAAACGGAGTAAACCAAGACATTTTTTCTGCCTTTTCATACAGATGTCAATTTAATTATTGTGTCTTAACTTCTTATATAATTATAAGCCGACTGGGAATGATAGCGTCTAAGTTATTTCTGCTAATAAGTTCCGACTTGTGGGATTAGGATGGGTTCTTTGCTTTGCTGAATTCTAAAGGCTCTTTCTAATCTATCCCTTGCAAAGGAAGAGAAGGAGGGCTTAATTTTTTTTAAGTATCATTTTCTTTGTTTGAATATTTTACCGATACTATCCCTCAAAGGGATAGTATCGGTTGTCACTCTCATTTCAAAAGAATCATCTTCTTAGTTTGAATAAAACTGCCCGCCTGCAACCTATATAAATACACGCCGCTTGCCAATTGCCTGCTGCCTATTGCAAACTGTACGTTATAGCTACCCGCATGCTGTTCTTTATCTACCAAAGTTTCAACTACATTACCAAGTATATCATAAACCTTTAATGTTACATGTGCTACTTTGGGAATTTCATATTTAATTATCGTGGTTGGATTAAAAGGATTGGGATAATTCTGTTGCAGCATGAACTTCTTCGGCATTTGTAAAGAATTATCATTTACGTAAGTTGCATTATGATCTTCTTCATAAGCACCCATGTCAACGTTAGTATCGGTAGAGGGTAGGGGACGGGGGTTTCCGTCAATATCGGTTTTCGGAACGCCGGGATCGGTCGCCGGGCTGCCTGCCCCAAGAGCGGGGCTGCCGAGTTGAAGATGAAAATCTCCGTTTGATGAAGGAGCGGTTGAAGGATCAAGTGCACTTTTAAACAATGGGTCTTTGTCGATATTATGACCGTCATCTGTACCTAGTGAAGCTATCCAGGTGCCTGAATTATTTATGGAATTAGCAACGATGCTGTATGAAAATGCAGGTGAAGCTACGGAATCGGTTACTGATGCATCTGCAGAAGTTGTGCTGTGGTTTGCCTCATTATTCCAAATTATACTATTCTTAACTGTTATATTACAAAGTCCCACAAATCCCCCTTCAGAACCCTGATTATACATTGCCCCGCCACGTGTTCCGGCATAATTGCCGGTAATAGTACAATTCATTAAACTGTAATTGACAACTGCATCTGCAGCATTCATTTCATTAGAATTTATAACTGCTCTTGCAGTATTCGTAATATTATAATTTATGATTGCTCTAACAGTGCTCATTATATTAGAATTGACAACTGCTCTTGCAGCACTTGCTAAAATAGAAGTATATGTTGAGGTGTCTGCAACATTATAAATACCACCGCCTGATACACCAGCGTAATTGCCGTTAATTATACAGTTGGTTAAACTTGCTGAAAGAGTATCTCCGGGTGACATGGAAAAAATCCCGCCTCCGTTATTAATTGCATAATTGCCGCTTATTTTGCAGCCGGTAAAAATCGGCGTAAAAAACGGCTTCTGCTCGTTAGAAAATGTAGCAGTATTTAGGTTAAATATTCCTCCGCCGGAAACAGCAGAATCTCCGCTTATTGTACAATTTGTAAAAGTGGGACCCGGGCCGCTTTCCATGTTCGAAATTCCACCCCCAACTCCCGGTATAAGGTTTGACGCAAATGTT
>JBJKQP010000037.1:0-16102 GCA_046705105.1 Ignavibacteriaceae bacterium
CTGGTCCCGCTGCCGCTGCTAAAGCAAAAAGAACAAATCCGGATGCGGAAGTAATTATGTATGAAGCAGGAAATTTTATTTCCACCGGCACCTGCGAAATTCCGTATGTACTTTCCGGCGAAATTAATAATGCAACTGAAATAATTTTTTTTAATGCTGAATCGTTTAAGAGAGAAAAGGGAGTAGCTGTTTATGTTAAGCACAAGGTTGAAGAAATAAACAGAAGAGAAAAAATTGTTCTCGTCCGTAATTTAAATGATAACGTTTTGACCGAAGTTAAATACGATAAATTAATTCTAACCACCGGTTCAAAAGTAAAGACGATTCCGGGATTTCCTATAACTTCTGCAAATGTATTTTCTTTAAAATCCGTTAATGATTTTTTCATATTAAAAAGTTATCTGGAAACAAACAAAGTTGAGACAGCAACGGTAATCGGTTCCGGCTATATTGGACTTGAAGTTGTTGATGCGTTGGCAAAACTTAATATTAAAGTATCTTTATTTGAAAAGGAAAAATTACCTCTTCCTTCTTCCTGTCCGGAAGTCGGATATTTAATAAAAGAATTGTTAAAAAATAAAGGTGTTGATTTTTGGAGTAATGCAGGAAACATAAAATTGCATTTATCCGAAAATAACGAATCCATAAAAAGCATAGAATACGAAGGCAGGCTGCTCGATTTTGATATTTATATAACTGCCGCCGGCTTTATACCGAATACGGAACTTGCATTAAGTTCAAAACTGGAACTTGGTAAAACCGGTGCAATTAAGATTGATAATAAATTAAAGACTTCGGATCCGCACATATTTGCTGCCGGCGATAATGTTGAAGTAATTAATGCAATAACTCTAAAACCGGATTATATTCCGTTAGCTTCAATTGCACACGAATACGGACATGCTGCCGGTGAAAATGCTGCAGGAGGGAATACCCATGTTGATCCTATAATTAAGAATATATCCGTAAAAGTTTTTGATAATTATTTTATTGCTGTTGGATTGTCATCGACGGAAGCAGATAAATACGGATTTCATTACAATATAGTTTCGGAAGTTGTGCCGAATTTAATAAAAGTTATGCCGCAGAGTTCCAATGTATTCGGCCAAATAATTTATAACAAGAACAATAAAAATATTTTGGGAGCTTCTTTCTTCGGAGGGAAGGAAGTTTCCGGCTACGGTGATTTAATATCATCTTTAATTAAAACACGGCAGCCTGCAAATATTTTATCTAAAATAAACTATAACTACACACCGCCGTTGTCTCCCATGGTAAATTTACTATCGGTTCTAGGTAGAAAAATAAAATAGAAATTTAATATATACCGGAGAATAATAATGACCGAACATTTTGAAAATTTTATTTTAATTGATCATCCTCTTGTTAAGAGAGACATAACAGTTCTTAGAGATGCTTCTACCCAGCCGGAAATTTTTAGAGCTGCGGTTAAAAGAATTTCTAACATACTTGCCGTAGAAATTTGCAAAGACCTGCCGGTAATTGAGTTTGAAGTTAAAACACCTCTTGAAAAAACCACCGGCTATAAAATTCAGCATGAAATTGTTCTGGTTCCGGTATTAAGAGCCGGACTGGGAATGGTAAGCGGATTTTTGGAAGTTCTTCCCGATGCAAAAGTTGGGCATATAGGTTTGCAAAGAGATGAAACAACTCTTCAGCCTGTGGAATATTATTATAAAACCCCGAAGAATATCGACGAGGCAAAAGTAATTTTAATCGACCCGATGCTGGCTACCGGCGGCAGTGCTACCGAGGCAATGAATTATTTGAAAAAGCGTGGGGTAAAGAACTTAATTTTTTCATGCCTTGTCGCTGCTCCCGAGGGAATAAAAAAGTTGTTAGCCTTTCATCCCGATGTAAAAATTTACGGGGCTGCCGTTGACAGGGAATTAAATAATAAAGGATACATCCTTCCCGGGCTCGGAGACGCTGGAGACAGAACATTTGGTACATTGTAAAAATTTATTCACGATATTTTTAGTAATAGTCCTTGCAAAATTTTCATTTCCGCAAATCTATCTGGAGCATAATGTTGATTCAATGCTGAAAAGCGGAATTAGAGATGTAATTGAAAATAATTATCAAAAAGCCGATTCGACTTTTCTGAAACTCCAAAATAAATACCCGCAGCTGCCCCTTGGCAGAATTTATCTTGCTGCCGTAAGCATTGCACGTTCATTCGATCTTGGTGAAAAATATGACGACTCCTATATTACTAAAAATTTAAGCGAAGCAATGGAGCAGTCTAAGAAGTTGTTAAGTAATGATGATAGCAGTGTTTGGTATAGATACTTTTTGGCTTTATCACAGGGATATTATGCTTATTATGAGGCAATAAACAAGAATTGGCTGTCGGCTATAACAAACGGCCTGGATGCTGTTTCCAATATTGAAATTTGCTTAAAGCACGATCCCGGGTTTTACGAAGCATATACAGGTATAGGAACAATAAAATACTGGAGGAGCAGAAAAACCGAATTGTTTGCTGTGTTTCCGTTTTTTAAGAACGAAGAAGATTCAGGAATACGGCTTCTTAAAATTGCAATAGATTCTTCTTCTTACAACAAATATCTTGCGATAAATTCTTTATTCTGGATTTATATTGACAAGCATGAATATACTAAAGCAAAAGCTCTTGCCGATACGGCATTAGAACAGTATCCGGGAAGCAGGATGTTTGAGTGGAACCTTGCCAGAGCTTATGAAAATATTAACAAATTAAAATCAATTAAATTATATTATAAAATTTTAAATTCTTATAAAAGCGATAAATGCTTAAATGACTATAATGAAATTTTAATTAAACATAAAATTGCTCAGCAATATTATAGATTAGGAGAAGATAATAGAGCTTTAAGTTTATGTGCTGAAATTCTTTCTATGAAAAACATTCCCGGTTATATAGAGAAGAAATTGGGTAATAGGCTGGAACGTGTTAAAGTATTACAAAACAAACTTCAAAAGGAACTAACCGGTCAATCCGAAGTTAAAGCTCAATAGTGATGACTTTAACAATTCGTTAAAATGAATTAAATTATAATTGAATTAAAGTGTAAGTTTTTGGAAATATGCTAACTAATCCGAAACATAAGAGAATGCTTGATGAACTTCTGGATGCGTGCAGGCAGCATTTGCCGGGTACAAACGAAGATATGATATCCAAAAGTTTTGAGTTCTGTCTTGAAGCACATAAAAATGATCTTCGCGAATCCGGTGAACCGTATTTTACTCATCCGTATGAAGTTGCTATGATTGTCGCACGGGAAATTCCTTTAGATGATGTTACCGTAATTAGTTCGCTGCTTCACGATGTTGTTGAGGATACCGAGTTTAATCTTGATATACTTTCAAAGGAATTCGGTAAGGAAGTTGCTGAAATTGTTGACGGTGTTACCAAAATCAGTGGGATATTTAAAGGGCAGGAAATTACTCAAGCGGAAAATTACAGGAAGCTGCTTCTTTCCATGGTTAAAGATGTTAGGGTTATTCTTGTAAAATTTGCCGACCGTCTTCATAATATGAGAACGCTGCAGTATCTTAATCCGGATAAGCAAAGAAGAATTGCACAGGAAACTCTGGAAATTTATGCGCCTTTTGCAAACAGGTTTGGTCTTGGAAAAGTAAAATGGGAGTTGGAAGATCTTTCTTTTAAATATCTTAACAAAGAAGCATACGACGAAATAGCAAGGAAAATAAAAAGTAAGAGACGGGAACGGGAATCTTACATCAAAAAATTTACGGACCCTATAATTGAAAAATTAAAGGAGTACAATTTAAAGTATGATATAAACGGCAGGCCCAAACATCTTTATAGTATATATAAAAAGATGGTAACAAGGAACAAACCTTTTGAGGAAATTTATGACCTTTTTGCTATAAGAATAATTCTGGATACACCTAACAGCAACGATTGTTATACAACTCTCGGCATTGTTAACCAGATTTACCTGCCGGTTCCCGATAGATTTAAAGATTATATATCTATACCTAAAACCAATAACTACCAATCAATACATACTACGGTAATCGGTCCGGAAGGCCGTCCTGTTGAAGTTCAAATAAGAACTATTACAATGCATGAAGTAGCCGAAAAAGGTGTGGCGGCCCATTGGAGATATAAAGAGAATAAAAGTCCTTCGGATAAAGACCTGGAAAACTGGGTTAATTGGATAAGAGATATTTTTGAAAATGCTTCGAGAGATGAAGCCAGGAAAGAATAGCTGGAAAGCTTTAGATTAAACTTGTATCAGGATGAAATTTATGTCTTCACTCCCAAAGGTGACTTATTAAGGCTGCCGGTAGGTGCAACACCGGTAGACTTCGCATTTGAAATACACAGTAAAGTCGGTTACCATTGTATAGGTGCAAAGGTAAACGGTAAAATTGTACCTCTGGATACTCAAATGCACAGCGGTGACCAGGTAGAAATTATTACCTCTAAAAATCAGCATCCTAATAAAAACTGGATTAAGTTTGTTACAACACATAAAGCAAAAGCTGCAATAAGAAAATGGATAAATAAGGAAGAAGATGATATTGTTAATGCCGGCAAGGAAATATGGGAAAAGAAAATAAAAAAATTAAAGCTTTCGTTTACTACCAGCGACATTGCAAAATTAATAACTCAATTAAAATTCGAAAGCCCGAGACAGTTTTATAAAACTATTGCACAGGGCAAAATAAACCTGGATGAAGTTTTAACAGCATCGAAGGGAAAAGAAAAAAAGGAAAAAAGCCAGCAGGTTTTGGAGTTTGAAAATTTTGCCGATATAGCCAGAGACGATATAGGCGGAGTTTTAGTTGATGGAAAAAAATCCGGTATAATGTATTCGTACGCTAAGTGTTGTAATCCTATTCCCGGCGACCCTGTAATCGGTTATATAACCATAGGGGAAGGAATTAAAATTCACCGTAAAACTTGTAATAATCTTTTAAAGATTACCGAAAAAGATGTCAGTAAACTGGTACCCGTACAATGGCCGGAAGCCGAAAATTCTTTATTTGTTGCCGGCTTAAGTGTTAACGGAGAAGATTCTCCCGGAATATTGAACGATATATCTCATGCAATAGTTTCATATCAAAATACAAATATCAAATCTATAAATATTAATACCAGCGATTCTGTTTTTGAAGGAAGTGTAACTTTGTACGTGCAGAACCTGGATCATTTGTCTAGGATTATTGAGCGTCTTAAAAAACTTAAAGGTGTTTATTCCGTTGAACGTTTTGAAAGTGCGTAATGCTATGTCTGAACCCGAAAACCTAAAACGTTTACTGGCTATTGATTACGGTACAAAGAGAATCGGTCTGGCTTTATGCGATCCCTTAATGACTTTTGCATATCCATATAAAACAATTTCCAATGATAATAAAGTCTGGAACGAACTCTTAAAAATTATTAAAGAACAAAATATTGCCGGAATAATTTTAGGTTACCCGTTAAAAGAAAACGGCGAGCCTGCTGCTATCACAAAAAATGTTTTAAAGTTTAAAAAAATACTTGAAGAGAAGTTTAAAGTAGAAGTAACTCTCCGGGATGAAAGATATTCATCATCTGTGGCGCTTGAACAAATCAAAGAGTCGGTTACAAAAAAATCCAGGAGGATGGATAAAGGGTTAATTGACAGGAATGCGGCTTCGGTAATATTGCAAGACTATCTAAACGAGAAATAATTAAGCCGAATTGATTGACATTTATAACACGAAAAACTATTTTCGAATATAATAAAAACTTATAATGGGAGCATTCATATGACACTTGACGCACTTGGAATGATTGAAACAAAAGGACTTGTCGGCGCAATAGAGGCAGCCGATGCCATGGTTAAAGCGGCTAAAGTCGAATTATTAGGTAAAGAAACCATTGGCGGCGGTTATGTAACCGTAATGGTAAGAGGAGATGTGGGAGCAGTTAAGGCTGCCACCGATGCGGGCGCCGCTGCAGCACAAAGAGTAGGTGAGTTGGTGTCTGTCCACGTTATTCCGCGTCCTCATTCTGAAGTTGAGACAATTCTACCCAAGAAAAAATAACAAAATATTATGCCTAAGGCGTTGGGTTTAATCGAAACAAGAGGCCTGGTAGGTGCAATTGAAGCGGCTGATGCTATGGTTAAAGCCGCTAATGTTTCCCTGGCAGGCCAGGAAAGAATTAGTGCCGGATTGGTAACCGTTAAAGTAGTAGGCGAAGTTGCTGCTGTAAAAGCTGCTGTTGATGCAGGTGCAGCCGCAGCACAACGGGTCGGCCAACTGATTTCTCTGCATGTAATACCTCGGCCGGATGAACAACTAGCTTCTTTGTTCCCGGAAATTTCGGAAGAACCGCAGGATGTAAAAGAAGTAAATTTTGAAATGTCAAAACCTGAAACGGTTGAAATTGATAAGCCGGACAAAATTGAATTAAAGGAAACAGAGGAACCCGTTACTGAAAATTTAGTTCCCGAAAAAGAAACTAAAACAAGAACAGGAAAAAAACAAAAAATTTCTCCTCCCTCAAGTGAGTCTTTATTTGAAAATACTAATGATACAATTGCCAGGTTAAGGCAGGAAGCTTTAGGCTTAAAAAAACAACAGGAAGAAAAACAAAAGGAGAAGGAAACAAAAACGGAATCTGAAGGAAAAGAAGAATTGAATCTACCTATGGTTGAGAAGTTAAATGTTCATCAGCTAAGACATTTAGCCAGAAGCAGGGAAAATTTCCCGATCAAAGGGAGAGAGATATCCAGGGCAAACCGTGAAATTTTATTGGGATATTTTAAGGAAATATTAAAATAGAACTTTGCCGATTCAATTTTTTTTCAACTCCATGTTTCGTGGAGTTTTTTTGTTTAAATTTTCTTTTATATTTGAGTAATGAAGAAAAATCTGCATATTGTAATTATTTCATTTCTTTTTTCGGTTATATTATGGGTATCTATTTCTCTGTCTAATGATTATTATGCAACATTTAATATTCCAATAAAGCTGGTAGATTTTCCCGAAGGATACGGAACCGGGACACCTATACCGCATGATATATCCGTTAAAGTAAAAGGAAAAGGGTGGAAATTAATTTCGGCTAATTTAACTTCCGATGCGGTTTATCAAATCCCTGTCGGAAAACAAACAGGGAAACGGACAATAAATCTTTATAATTATCTGGTAGAAAACCAATGGCTCTCCTCGGAAGTTGACGAAGTTAATAATATAACCCCGGATACTATTTCATTTATTGTTGAAAAATTACAATCTAAAAAGGTCCCTGTTGAACCTGATTTAAATTTGAATTTTAAAGCCGGATACGGACTTGCTTCGAATATTGTTATTTCACCCGATACCGTTGTTGTTTCAGGTCCGTATAGTTATTTAAAGGCTCTAAAATCGGTGCCGACTCAAGCTGTTGAATTTGATGAACTGGATAATAAATCAAACGTAATTGTTCCGCTTAAAAAAATTTGGGGAATGAGTTACGATTTCAGTTCTGTAAAAGCAACACTTAACGTTCAAAAAATTGTTGATAAAAACTTTGAAGGCATATATGTAAGCATTAGGGATGTGCCTCGCGATAGGGACGTTCTTCTTTTACCGAATAGAATAAATATAGGAGTTAGAGGAGGAATTAATATACTCGGGAAATTGGATACGACTCAGTTTAGAGCTTACGTTAGTTACCGTGATGTAGTGCTGGATACTTTGGGAAGTGTAGTACCTCATATTATAATGCCGACTAATACTACACTTTTATTCATAAAACCCGCAAGATTAAGGTATATTATTAAAAAGTTCAATTAATATTTTTTACCGTGTGTTTTAAACTACTCAGGATTTATTTAATTTGATTAAATTGCAATTCTACTTTGCATGAAAATATATTTTACGGAATAACTTGTTAAATAATAATGTTTATATCTTTTGAAGGAATAGATTTTTGCGGAAAATCAACGCAAGTTGAGCTTTTGAAAAATCACCTGTTAAGAAAAAATAAAAGGGTTGAAATCATAAGAGAACCGGGAGGAACCGGAATTTCCGAGAAGATAAGAGATATTCTGCTGGATAAAAAAAATAACGAAATGTATAATGAGACCGAAATTTTCCTTTTTTCGGCAAGCAGGGCTCAATTAGTTAGAGAGAAAATTCGTCATTATTTATCTGATGGAATTTATGTAATTTCGGATAGGTTTCACGATTCTACAACTGCTTACCAGGGATTTGGCAGAGGTATTCCGTTGGATACGGTTGAGCATATAAACCATCTTGCGGTTGGAAATACAATACCGGACATAACCTTTTTTATTGATATTCCGCCGGAGATATCGGAAGAACGTAAAAGAATAAAAAGCGATATAAAATTGGACAGGATTGAAGTTTCCGATAGAGAGTTTTATAAAAGGGTTAGAGAAGGTTATGTATACCTAACTAAAAATGAAAAAAGGTTTAGAACCCTTGACGGAACTTTGTCGGAAGAAGAAATTCATAAAAAAATTGTAAAAGAATTGAATATATTAGAGGAAAAGGAGCTTATATGAAGCTTAGTAATTTTAGTAAATTATTATTGGCCGGTGTTGTTATAATTTTATTTTCCGGTTTTTTTACGGGACAAGATGATCTGTTTTTCGAAATAAATAAGAATATAAATTTATTCGGCAAAGTATATAAAGATGTAACGTTTAATTATGTAGATAAAATAAATCCTGAAGAATTTATGCGGGCCGGTATTAAGGGTATGCTTAGCTCCCTGGATCCGTATACTGTATTTATTGATCAAAGCCAGAAGGCGGATATTGATTTAATTACAAACGGAAAATACGGCGGTGTCGGAATTTCAATTGGCATCAGGGGTAAGAAAGTAACAATTGTTGAGGTGCTTGACGGTTATTCTGCGCAGAAACAGGGAATAAGAGTAGGTGATGTTTTATATAAGGCCGACGGAGAAAAAATTACTCCGGAGAATATAGATGAAGTTTCAACAATTGTAAAAGGTAAACCGGGTACAACGGTTAATCTAACTGTTTTAAGGAACGATGATAAGGATACCTTAAGTTATAACTTGGTAAGAGAAGAAGTTAAGGTAAACAGCCTTGTTTATGCGGGGTTCTATCCGCCTAACAGCAACAATGTATATTTAAAGCTTACAAACTTCAGCAGGTCTGCCGGTGACGAAGTTCAGAAAGCATTAAGAAAATTAAAATCGGAAAGAGAAATTAAGTCGGTGATTCTGGACTTAAGAAACAATCCCGGCGGCTTACTGGATATGGCTGTGGACATAGTAGATAAATTTTTACCCAAAGGAGATCTTGTTGTAAGTACCAGGGGCAGAAGTGAAGAAAGCAAGAAAAGTTATTATGCAACTCAAGAACCTCTTTTGGGGAAAGCAAAAATAGCCATATTAATAAACGGAGGAACCGCTTCTGCTGCAGAAATTGTTTCCGGTGCAATACAAGACCACGATAGGGGAGTTATTCTTGGAACTAAATCTTTCGGTAAAGGCTTGGTGCAAACCATTACACCGCTGGATTATAATACTTCAATTAAAATTACTACGGCAAAATATTATACTCCCAGCGGCAGGTGCATTCAAAAAATTGATTATGCTAAAAATAATAAATCTATTGCGGAAGCAGATACGCTCGTAAGAACCAAGTTCTATACGGATGATAAAAGAGTTGTATACAGTGCAGGCGGTATTACGCCGGATACTGTTGTTCATGAAACCAGCGAAGGTAATATTGTTAAAGACCTGCTTGCCAAAGGATTGTTCTTCCAGTTTGCAGACCATTACTATTATCTAAATCCGAATGAGAAGTTCAATAAGTTGAACGACAATAAATTGTTTGAGGATTTTGAAAAATATCTTGAGGTACAAAAATATAAATTCCATTCTATTCTGGAAAGGCAGGTTAACGAACTGCTGACCGAAGTAAAAGATAAAAAAGGCGATAAGAATGTGGAAGCACCTTTAATAAGGATTAAAGATGAATTTAAAAAATTAGGCAATACCGAACTTAAGGTCTATAAAGATCAAATAGTTCATGAGATAAAAATAGAGCTTGCCGCAAGGTATGTCGGCAGCAACAAAGAAATTGAAGAAGCTCTTAATTATGACAAACAATTTCAAACTGCTCTAAAATTATTATCGGATACAACTGTTTATGATAAACTGTTAAACCTAAATTAATTTGCTATAGCTAATGCCCTTAATATGTTTAAAGTAGGAAAATTAAATATTGATAAAGCAATACTGCTTGCCCCGATGGAAGATGTTACGGATGCTTCCTTTAGATTAATTTGCAGGGAATTAGGTGCGGACGTAGTATACACCGAATTTGTAAACTCGGAAGGGTTAGTGCGTGCTTCCGAAAAGACTCATAAAAAATTGGAAATAACTGAAGATGAACGACCGGTAGGAATACAAATATACGGCGGCGCAATTGAATCGATGATTGGGGCAGCAAAAATAGCGGAAAAAGAGAATCCTGATATTTTGGATATAAATGCAGGATGTTGGGTTAAGAATGTGGTAGGACACGGTGCAGGTGCAGGTTTATTGAAAGATCCTGCTTATATGCAGCAGCTTGTTAAAGAAGTTGTAAATTCAGTTCGGGTTCCCGTTACCGTTAAGACAAGGCTGGGATGGGATAACAATTCTATAAAAATTCTTGAAGTAGCAAAAAGACTTGAGGATGTAGGTGTTGAAGCATTAACCGTTCATTGCCGGACAAGATCAATGGGACATAAAGGTGAAGCCGACTGGAGCTGGATTCCTCGAATTAAAGAAGTTGTAAATATTCCTGTTATATTAAACGGCAATGTATTAACAGCCTATGATGTTAAACAGGCATTCGATGAAACCGGTGCGGACGGAGTGATGATTGCTAGAGGTGCTATCGGCTATCCGTGGATTTTTAGTGAAGCAAAAGAATTATTATTAAACGGAACAATTTCTACTAAAATTGATGAAGAAGCAAAAATTAAAACTTGCTTAAAACATCTGCGCTTCGCAATAAAAATTAAAGGTGAAAGAAGAGCAGTAATTGAACACAGAAAATTTTATTCCGGTTATTTAAAAGGATTGCACAGCGTCTCGCCCGTAAGAAACGAACTGATGAAGGTTTATGAATATAATCATGTAGAAGATATTTTATTACATTATCTTGATTTGTTAACTGAGTACAAATTAGCCGTTTAATTCTTTAAAGTGGAGAAACCGTTTACCTATAAAACTGCCAGAGTTATCTCTACAATTTTTGTACCTCCTTCCTTCACTTTATTAATTTATATTTATTTTGCCTTTACCCTGGAAACAGAACCCCTAAAAAGAATTATTACAATTCTTACCGCTCTTATTTTCGGATTTATTCTTCACATACTTCTGTTCATTTATTTTAGAAAGAAAGGCAAACTGGTTAATTTAGATGCAACTATTAAGGAAGAAAGGACCGCACCCTTTTTAATTTCATTAATAATTTATTGTGCAGGATTTTTTATACTTATTTATGCGAGGATAAATATTATTTCAATAGCGTTCTGGTTTTGTTATATTTCCAATACTTTAATCGTGGTTCTTATTAATAAATATTGGAAAATAAGCGTTCATTCGTTAGGTGCTGCCGGTGCTGTTGCCGCATTAACTTATTCCGCCGGTGCGGCAGGATTTTTATTAATCTTCGTCACGGTTCTTGTAGGATGGTCAAGGATAAAACTTAAATGCCATAATTTTTATCAGGTGCTTGCCGGAATATTGATGGGCTTTTTTTCATCCTACTTACAAATTTATTTTATTGTGAAGTGGTTCGGATAAAACTATGGAAAGTAAATTATTTTTAATCAAAAAAATAAGAGGAAATTAAAGTGATAAAATATGAAGAATCGGACAATGTGGGAATTATTATTCTTAACAGACCTGAAAAAAGGAATGCACTAAACCCTGAATTGGTTTCTGCTTTTAAGAGTAAGCTCGAGGAACTGAAAACAAAAACGAATTTAAGATCATTAATTATTACCGGGGAAGGGAAAAGTTTTTGTGCCGGTGCCGACCTTGAGTATTTAAACAACCTTAGAAATTTTTCTTCGGTTGAAAACGAGAAAGATTCCGAAAGTTTGGCGGAATTGTTTTTACAGCTTTACAATTTTCCCAAACCGACAATTGCTGCAGTTAACGGTGCCGCAATAGGAGGAGGATGCGGACTTGCCTCAGCATGTGATTTTATTGTCGCAGATAATTCGCATTCAAAGTTTGCTTATACGGAAGTTAAAATAGGATTTGTACCGGCAATTGTTTCCATATTTTTAATTAAAAAAATTGGTGAAGGTGCGGCAAAAAAAATGTTATTAACCGGTGATATATTTGACGGACAGAACGCACTTAAAATCGGCTTTGTGGATTATTTATCGGATGATCCCGTAACGGAAGCAAAAAAGCTTGCCGAAAAACTTTCAAAAAATTCGGATTATAGTATGACTTTAACAAAACAAATTGTACATTCTATTTCAAATTTAAATATTCGGGAAGCAGTTGATTATTGTATTCGCTTAAATATAATAAGCCGTACTTCGGAAGATTTTAAAAACGGATTAAACAATTTTCTAAATAAAAAATAGAGGAATTTATGAGCGACAATTTGAAAAAATACATTAGAAGCATAAAAGATTTCCCCAAAAAAGGAGTTATGTTTAGAGATATTACAACATTATTATCTCAACCGGAGGCTGTAAAAGAGTCACTGGATATAATGTATGAATATGCAAAAGATTTAAATGTATCAAAGGTTGTAGGGATAGAAGCAAGAGGATTTATTTTCGGTGCTCTGCTGGCTGAAAAGTTAGGTGTTGGTTTTGTTCCGATTAGAAAGCCGGGAAAGCTGCCTGCCGAAACCGAAAGCACTACTTATGCTCTTGAGTACGGGACCGACACGATAGAAATTCATAAGGATGCAGTAAAGCTCGGGGAAAGAGTTCTTCTGCATGATGATCTTTTAGCTACGGGCGGAACAGCAAGGGCCGCCGCTAATTTAATTGAAAAAATCGGCGGGGAGGTCGCTCAGATTTCTTTTATTATTGAATTAACTTTTCTTAAAGGTAGGGAAAAGCTGAAGAATTATGATGTAAAAACTTTAATTGAATATAAGAGCGAAGAATAATATCCATATTTTAGTTACTATATTTTCTGTGCCATTAAATTATTTCTTTCCAATCTTTGGGTGAAATTACAACTACAAATTCTCCTTTTATAGTCTGGTGTTTTATTTCTTCTTTTAAAACAAGCGGGGTACCTCGCCAGACTTCCTCAAACTTTTTAGTTAATTCCCTGCAGACAACTATAAATCTTTCAGGCATATATTCGGTTAACTCGTTAATAAGTTTTTCAATCCTGTATGTGGATTCATAAATTATAATTGTCCGGCTTTCCTCCGATAATTCTTTAAGCTTTTTCTGCCGACCTTTCTTTTGAGGTAAGAAGCCTTCAAACACAAATGAATTACTTGGCAATCCGCTCATTGATAATGCAGCAATTGCAGCAGTAGCACCGGGGATGGGAATTATTTTTATACCGGCCTTTATGGATGCCGAAATTAATCTAACTCCCGGATCGGATATGCCCGGTGTTCCGGCATCCGAAACCAGAGCACATTTTTCTCCTTTTAAGATTCTCTGCGTTAAATATGGAATCTTTGCACTTTCATTTGCAGCATTAACGGAAATTAATTCTTTTTTTATACTTAAATGATTTAGAAGAATTGAAGTTACACGGGTATCTTCGCAGGCAATAAAATCAGCTTTTTTCAATGTTTCAATTGCCCTTAAAGTAATATCCTGTAAATTGCCAATCGGTGTGCTGACTATGAATAAATTATTTTCCAATTAATTTATTTAACGGTGTTAGGTAATTGAAGTTAATTTTAAAATGATAATCCCGCCCATTTAAGGCGGGATATCAGCAAGTAGTAATTAAAAATTATTTTAATTTTTTGACGACATCAAAATTAATACATTTTTAATAATTTGCAAACCTTCATCAAGATCTTCTTTATTAATATTTAATGATGGTCTAAATCTTATTGATTTATCGCCGCAGCCGAGAATAAGTAATTTCTTTTCATAGCACTTATTCCTAAATTCGTTTCTAAGATTAGCATCCGGCAGATCGAACGAACACATTAAGCCTAATCCTCTGGCGTTGCTTATTAAAGTCGGAAATTCTTTTTGAATTTCATATAGATTTTCCAGCAAATATTTGCCCTGTTGTGCCGAGTTATCTACAAGATATTCTTCCTGGATTATTTCCATAATATGTTTTGATCTAACCATGTCGGTTAGATTTCCGCCCCAAGTGGAATTGATTCTACTTGATTTGTGAAAACAATTTTCTTTTACATCATCAATTCTATCCGATACCATTATGCCGCATACCTGGGCCTTTTTACCGAAAGAAATAATATCGGGTTTAACATAATATTCTGCCGCCCAAAACTTACCGGTTAAGCCGAAACCCGTTTGAACTTCATCGAACATAAGGAGAATTTCATTTTCATCGGCAATTTGCCTAAGCTTTTCGAAAAATTCTTTCCTAAAGAAATTATCTCCGCCTTCACCCTGGATAGGCTCCAGTATTATAAGAGCAATATCATCTGGGTTATTTTTAATTGCGGAATATATTTCATCAACGGCAGTATTTTCAAGTTTTATAATTTCTTGAAGATTATCTTCTAAAGGAAACTTAATCTTCGGATTGGTAATTCTCGGCCAGTTGAATTTCGGAAAATAATTTATCTTATTAGGCTGCGTATTTGTTAAAGATAAGGTGTAACCGCTTCTTCCGTGGAATGCCTGCTTGAAGTGAATTACCTGATGTCCTTTTTCTTCTTTATAGCCTTTCATAAAATTCTTTTGAACTTTCCAATCGAAAGCTACCTTTAAGCCGTTTTCCACTGCAAGTGCACCGCCGGAAATAAAGAATAAGTGTTTCATAAAATCAGGCTTAGCAATTTTTGCAAAAGTATTCACAAACTCTGCCATCTGCACAGTGTAAATATCAGAGTTGGAAGGCTTGTTAACAGCAGCCGTGGATAACTCCTCTTTTACTTCTTCGGAAGTAAGCTTAGGGTGATTCATTCCCAGTGCAGACGAGGCAAAGAATGAGAAAAAATCCAGGTATGAGTCGCCTGTCTTTGCATCAATTATTCTTGAACCATGGCTTTTTTCAAGGTCTAAAACAAATTCAAATCCGTCTGCTAGCATATATTTACCTATTGTTTCACGGACATTTTCCGGTACCACAGAAGTCGGTTCGTAAATTACATCATTATTGTTTAAAATATTATTTTTCATTGTAATACTCCGGTTATTCGTATGAATAAAAGTACTAAATACGATTAAAATTAAGTTGGAATTAAAATTAGATAATAGGGAAGGGAGTGAGACTTAGAATACGTTCTCAAAACGTGAAACTAAATAGCTTCTAAGGCTTTTGAAACCTGTTATTTCGGAAAAGATTATATATCTTAACATTTTTTTAATTCTGCTAAAATTATATTGCAATGTAAATATTTAATACTCAATTTTCAAATGCTTTGGTAAAAATAAGTATTAAATTGCGTTTATATTTTCTTTTGGGTATAATTGATCAGAAAAAAAGTTCAATTGTTGAAATTACACGGAGAAGTTTAAAGGAAATATTGCAATAATATAGATAATAAATTTTGGTAATTAGAATTTAATGGAAAATTTAATAAATCGAATTACAATCGATAAGGGAATATGTCATGGTAAGCCGACAATTCGGGGGCTTAGATATCCGGTTGAAAATATGCTTGAATTGTTAGCATCAGGAATGTCAATTAATGAATTATTAGAAGATTATCCTGATTTGGAACGGGAAGATTTTTTAGCATGCATAGAATACGCTACCAAATTAATTCAGGTTAAAAGTATTTATAATATTGCATCGTGAAATTTATAATCGACGCTCAATTGCCTAAATCCCTTTCTGATTTTTTAAAATGGAAAGGTTTTGATTCCATTCATACACTGGAATTACCGGAGAAAAATAGAACAAGGGACAAAAAGATAAATAAAATTTCCAAGGAACAGGGAAGAATTCTCATTACCA
>JBJKQP010000038.1:0-3675 GCA_046705105.1 Ignavibacteriaceae bacterium
TTTACCGGAAGAAATATATAACAGGGATACTGATTATAAATTTCTATTCTATTTTATAAATTTTATCAGATATAAACCGGGGATAAATGCAGGCAGACAAAAAGCATTGGTACGACGGTTGGTTTTATGATAGATTTATTGCTCCCAACCAGGATAATATGTTCAAAATTATTTCATCTTTAATTGAGAGCAATAGTTCAGTTATTGATATCGGCTGCGGTACCGGCAGGCTCGAATTTCAACTGGCTGCTAAATGTAAATCCGTTACCGGAATTGACTTATCCCGGAAAAATATTAAAACCGCATTAAATCATTTAAAGAAATACAACTTAAAGAATGTTAATTTTATCCACGGCAATATAGACAAAGTTAAAAATACTATTAACAATAAATATGATTTTGCAGTACTTACATATGTTATACATGAAGTTCCTGTAAATGAAAGAAATAATTTACTAAGGGGAATAAGTGAATTGGCGAATGAGATTATTATCGGGGATTACCTAGTTCCCAAACCCAAAGGCTATTGGAGTTTTATAAACGAAGCAGTTGAATTTGCAGCAGGCAAGGAGCATTATAATAGCTTTAAGCAATTTGTAAACAACGGAGGTATAAGTGCATTATTAGAAGAGAATAATTTTAAAATTTTGAAAGAGATAAAGAATCATCCTGTTTCATCACACATAGTAAGGGTAAAATAAATTTATAAAATTCATTAAAGGGAGAGATTATGCATGAAGTAATTGAAGCACAAAAGGAAGAAACCCGTCCGAAAAAATTTACCGATGTTTTGCATGATGCTTTTAAAGAATTAAAGGATACCACCGAAGCATTTATAAAAGCTCCTAAAGCACTTTGGGGAATAAATGTTCCTTACATTCTGGAAGGCCTGGTTTATTTCGGGATTCTTACAATACTTGGAAAATTTTCTTCGGAGAATGTAGCTTTGCAGGATTATCAGTCCGGGCTTGTTTATAGTTTTGTTACGGGCGGAATAACATTCTCAATGCTGCTCTTCGGCGGCTATGTTGATAAGATTGGCGTAAGGAAGTCGCTTGCCATAGCATTTTTAGGAATGCTTGTAGGAAGAATTTTAATTGGGCTTTCCGGTACATTGGGAATGGCAAACGGTTTATGGTCTCCGATGTTCTTTACAATGTGCTCAGGGCTTTTGTTTATGGTTATGTCTTACGGATTGTACCAGCCTGCTGCTTATGCCGGAGTAAAAAGGTATACTACACCGAAAACTTCTGCTATGGCTTATGCCGCTATTTACGGCTTTATGAACTTAGGCGCTTTCTTCTCAGGATTTATTTCTTCTTTTACACGGCCTCATTTCGAAAAAACATTTCCGCCGAACGGGTTAACAGCAGTCTTTTGGATATATGCGGGAATTACCTTGCTGTCTCTTATTTTAACTTTAATACTTCTAAATAGGAAATCAGATAAAAGTGCATTGAAAAAAGTAAATGAAGAACTAAAGAAAGAGGGAGAATCCGAAAGGGAGGATGAAGAAGAAGAAAAGAAACCCAAAGTAAAATTAAATAATATTCCGCTGATCATATATGGAATATTAACCGTTGGCTTTTTCCTAATGTCGGATCTTGCATTTAAAGTCCCCTTTGATTTCGAAATTAAATTTTCATTAGTCGGATTAAATATAACAATTGATTTCTTTTTTACTTTGGCTGTTCTTGCTTTTATTATTGCAATTGCAGAGTTCTTAAAGAGAAGGCCGGAACATCCGTTCAGAGATAAAAGGTTTTCATTCTTTATTTTTATATTGGTTCCCGTACAAACATTGTTTGCACACAACTGGCTTACAATTCCATATTATCTAGATAGAGCATTCGCAGGTTCCGTTGTCAGTCAATATTTTGAAATTTTTTCCAACATAAATCCGGTACTTATTTTTATATTGGCACCGCTTGTTGCAGGGTTAACATCAAGAGTTAGTGTTTATAGTATGATGATTTACGGAACGATTGTGATGGCTTTACCTACATTTTTACTAACAATCGGGCCGAACATGTATTTATTCCTTCTATATGTTTTAACCATGACGATAGGTGAAGCAATGTGGTCGCCGAGGTTTTTACAATGGATTGCGGAAGTGGCCCCCAAAGGAATGACCGGACTTTATATGGGAGTCGGGCAGTTTCCTTGGTTCCTTACAAAAGTAATTACGGGATTTTATTCGGGCTGGTTTTTAATGAAATATGTTCCGCTTAATACACCGCCTTCCGAAATGCATTCGGGTATGATGTGGTTTATATACGGATTGATCGCAATTATAACACCCATCGGATTAATTTTAGCAAAGAAGTGGATGCTGAAAGGATTCAAAACAAAAGCAACGTAAGATAAAATAAGCTTAGTACAGAACTATGGTTGATGGAATATGGAACATGGAGTATTGAAAAACATTCAACCATCAATACATAGGATTTGGTAAGGAGTTTATGGACATATAATTCCGGATTCTTCATATATGCATAAAAGTTAATTTAAATATCAAGTGGTCGTGGTTCACTCTTGAACTTAAACTTACACTTGAACTTTTTCAAATCTTACTTTGGGCAATAAGTCCTCTGTTTAATCGTGTATCCGTTTCTTTTACGGATGAATATGCATTATGAAGAAGGTCTTTAAGCTGCTGCCAATTTGCAGAACCGTGCGGGTGAATATTTCCGTACCTAACTTTGTGAAGCCTGTCCATTACATCGAACCCTTCATCATTAAAATCTGCCAGAAGCAGCTTTCCTTTTCCCGAATGAATTCTAATTAATTCCTTCATACATTTAACCGGGTTATCCAAGTGATGGATTGTATTTACGCATGTAATATTGTCAATTGAATTTTCTGCAAACGGAATGCTTTCCAAATTTAAGCGGACGTACTTCACTTTGTTTTGAAAAGAGTATGTTATTCTTTTTTCGGCATCGGCAATTTGCGTAAAAGATAAATCCCCCGTAATTACATTAAAATTCAGCCTTGTTAATAGCGCAGTCATTCTGCCTGAGCCTGTAGCAAATTCAAAAATACTTTTACCATGAACAAAAGAGGTTTCCTTTAACATCAATAAATAATCATCTAAAAGATCGTATCCCCATTCAGATAAATAGCTATCCGATTTTGAAGGCGGAATTGATGCTTTTATACCAGAGAAATCCTCATTCATTTCAAATTTATTTTTCAGGGACTATTTTATACGAATGAGTTATTTCTACTGCTTTTTCCAGCATAGCTGTAACACCGCAGTATTTGGTCTGCGATAGTTCAATTGCTCTTTCAACATCTTTTACATTTATTTCCTTGCCGTAAAAAACATATTCAAGATGAAGCTTTGTAAAAACCTGCGGATGCCCATCCGATACTTCTGTTTCGATATTCATCTCAAAGCCGTCGAGCTTAACTTTTTTCTTTTGCAAAATAGATGCAACATCGCTTCCGGTACAGCCTCCTAAGCTAAGCAGTAATAATTCCTTCGGACGAATTCCCGCATTGCTTCCTCCGAATTCTTCCGGCCCGTCCATTGTAATCCAGTGATTTGAATCCGTCTTGCCTACGAATGTAATTCCTTTTAATTGTTTTATGTACGCTTTTCTTGTCGGCATTATTATATCCTTTTTTATTTAATATGATGCAGTCAAAAAAGATATGATTCAATTTTAT
>JBJKQP010000039.1:0-3648 GCA_046705105.1 Ignavibacteriaceae bacterium
TAACTATAACTTATAAAGAATTATGGACGAATATTATAAATATAGTCGAAAAACGAAACAAACGGACTCAGCCAAGACCGACTTTGTCAGACAAATGTTAGACAAAGAAAGAGACGAGAAATTCACTTTGCGGTTGCCGAAAAAACTAAAAGACAAACTTAAGCAAGAAAATAAGCCCGCTAATATTATTATTGAACTACTTGCTAATCGCTTCTACGAGCCGGAATATGACTATGACGAAGAAGCTTGGGCTGAAGAAATTCAAAATTTTTAATTAACAAACACAGGAGGAAAATCTTTTGGTTTGGCGGGCACGTCGCCAGGTAAAGACTGCCCGCTGGATATAAAAAATTTATAAATATTTTAATAAAAGCAAATACCCTATGGAAAACAATGGCAATCAATTTATTCACGTGAAAAATTTAGAAAAATTTCACCCCGGCTATAAAGATCGAAATTTAGTGTGGGCAAAAATCTATTTTAATATGGTACAGGGAGATCCAGATTGTGAATTAATAGATAATGAAATTGACTGGGCGAGGCTTGTAAAATTCATAATTTTAGAGTTGCAAGCCAAGAAGCCAATCCCCCTTAATTCACAATATTTATCTAAAAAAGGTTTTGATTTGAAAAAACGCCCCATTTCATTAACGTTAAATGTGTTACAGAACTTCATAATTACTGTACGGGAAGAAAGCGAAACCTGTGTCCTAGAGAAGAAAAGAGAAGAGAAGAAAAGAGAAGAGGAAAATGGTGTAACAGACATATTGATATGTTTTCAAAAGTGGAATGAGTTTGCTCCAAAATATAATCTCTCAAAAATTAATAGTTTAACCAAAGACAGAAAAGCCCACCTAAAAAATCGTTGTTCGGAACCAGCATTTAACTTTGATAAAATTTTGGAAATCGTAAGCGGAACAAAATTTTTGCTTGGCAGCAATGATAGGGGGTGGAAAATAGATTTCGATTTTATAATTAAAAATGAAAATAATTATAATAAAATTTTAGAGGGCAAATATGGCAAGTGTATATTAAACAATGAAGATGTTATTATTTCAGAAACAATGAAAGAGGTACTATTAAAAAATGGAAAATAAGATTGAAAAAATAGTTTTAGGGGAAATGCTTTATTTCAACAATCTTCAAAGGGCGATTGATGTTTTGACTAATATGGAAAGCGATTTGTTCTTAAATGAAAAAAACCGATTAATTTTTGATAATATAAGCAAATTGGTTTTACAGGGGACTAAGCCCGACTCATTCTCCTTAATGACCGCAATGCAGGATAAAATTTCTTATACTGAAGTTAGTGAAATATCTGGGCTGGCTTATTCTGATGCCGAAATTGAAATTCACATAGAAAAACTTAAGGAATTAAAATACAAAAGAATTGTTTTGGAAATCATAGCTAAGTATGGAAAAGAAATTAAACTTGGATCTTTCGGTAAAGACATAGACGAATTAAAAAATTTTCTTATTTCTGATTTATCGGCAATATCAATTTCGGAAAAATCTGAGTTTATTAAAATTAGTGAATATAAACAAAAAATTATCGAGCATCTTGGGACTAACAAATCAATTGAGGGTTATTCTTGGGGTATAAATGATTTGGATGCTTGGACATCGGGAATAGTTATCCCACGCATTTATGTAATTGGGGGATTAAAAAAATCGGGCAAGACAAGATTCGTCATACACTGCCTTACAAAGTTACATGACTCAAAAGTTCCAACCGCTTTTTTATCAATGGAAATGCCGGGTTACGAAATTACAAAGCTTCTTCATGCTTCTTTTACTGGCTTAAATGATTTAAGGTTTCGCTCATCATCTCTTTTGAGCAAAGAGGAAAGATACCAATTTGATAATGTCCAAATCAATGAAGCTCTATTAGGTATTGAATGTCAATCGGGTTTAGGTTTAAATCAAGTATTAACACGAATTAAACGATATGCCAAAATGGGGTATAAAATAATTTTCATAGATTATATACAAAGAATAAAGCACGGTATAAATAAAGAGGCTCAAGAATTAGAACATATAAGCACACAGATAGCGGATTCCGCAAGGTTAAATAATATTGCCATCGTTTTATTATCTCAGTTAAATGTAAATGCAGAAAACCCACACGAACCCCCAAACATTGGGAACCTCAAAGGATCTGGCGGAATTGGAGAGGCGGCCGATACAATTTTATTATTTGATAATCTCTATCGGCGTACAAAATCCGAATCTGATAAAAATAAAATTAATATTTATTTAGAACAACGATATGGCGATAGTGGAAAATTAACTCTAATGGCGGATTTGGGAGCGTGCCGATTTAGGGATTTAAGCGAAAGGATTACAGAACCTATATGAAAAAGAAATATTTTGATTTTGGTTATCCAGAAGGCAAAATTTTAACCCGTGCCGAATTTGTAAAAGAATACGGTGCAGACGCATGGTCTGAGGAAGCATATCAGAAATATCTAAAATCGTTTAAGAAAAAGATTAGAAGTTTTATCAGGAAGGCAAGTTGAAATGACGGCTCGTGAAAAAATAACAGCTTTAATTTACGAAATGGTACAACCGAAATTTGATTTTAGTTCTGGGAGTATAGACATATTTGACTGCGATATTGCTGAGACGGCGGTTGAATTATTTCTTGAAGGCCTAGGCGTGCCGAAAGAAATTTTTGATACAGAAATAGGAAGTGAGGAAATTGAATAATGCAAAAGACAGAAATAAACTGGACGGATAGAAGTTGGAACCCAGTAACCGGATGTAGTAAGGTTTCTCAGGGCTGCAAAAATTGTTATGCCGAGACAATAGCAACTCGTTTCTGGAAGGATAGAAAATTTACAGACGTTATTTGCCACGAAGATAGATTAGAACAACCACTGCATATTAAAAAGCCCCAAAAGATATTTGTAAATAGTATGAGTGATTTGTTCCACGAGAAAGTGCAGTTTGGGTTTATTTTCCAAGTTTATAATATCATGAATAGTTGTCCTCAACACATATTCCAAATTCTCACCAAAAGACCTGAACGAGCACTGCAATTTTATAAGTCCACAATTGATTTTGATTTGAGCAAGATTAAAAATATCTGGCTCGGCGTTTCAGTAGAAGATCCCAAGAATGAAGATAGAATTGAAATATTAAAACAAACGCCCGCTGTAATTCATTGGTTATCGCTTGAACCATTGTTGGGGGATTTGGGGGAAATAGACCTGAATGGCATCAACTGGGTTGTCGTCGGCTGCGAATCCGGCCCGAAACGTAGAGAATGTAAAATTGAATGGGCTGAAAACGTTGTTGATCAATGCAAGGCTGCAAACATTCCGGTTTGGGTAAAGCAATTGCAAATAACCGGCAGAGTCGAAACGGACGTTGAAAAATTTCCTTTGCATTTAAGAATAAGAGAATTCCCGGAGGTGAAATAACTTGAATTATTAAAATTAAAAGGCGGTGTAAAGGCGGTGTAAAGGCGGTGTAAAATCAATGGAAGAAATAAGTAGAATTTTACAAAAAAATGGAGAAGAGAAGCAATGAAATATAAACAAGCTCCCTGGCGGACGCAAAGGAATAAAAACATTCTCAAGGATAGAGAAAGCGGGTTATCTTTTGAGATCGTATCCGAAAAATACGGAATAGGAATTGATGCGA
>JBJKQP010000040.1:0-9114 GCA_046705105.1 Ignavibacteriaceae bacterium
TAAAACTTACCGATGGAACAGATACTCTAACTGTCTACCTTGATTCGGATATGGGATTATATAATAGTCCTGAGCCGACATGGCCAGCGGATGTTATCGGAATCGCTTCACAATATGCATCTTCAGGAGTGGGAGGATATCAACTACTACCGAGATATATAACAGACTTTATGCCTGCAGGAACTTTACCTGTAGAACTTGAAAGTTTTCGTGCCGATGTTATGCAGAGGTCGGTTGTATTACATTGGGAAACCGCAACCGAACTTAATAATTCGGGCTTTGCAGTTGAAAGAAGCACTGACGGTAAAACTTTCAGCAGCATTGCATTTGTAAAAGGAAAAGGGACTTCATCGGAAAAGACATTTTATTCATTTACCGATAACAATGTTACAACCGGAAGCTATTACTATAGATTAAAGCAGGTCGACTTTGACGGTTCGGCAAAATACAGCAATATAATTCAGGCAAGTATAACTTCTGCACCGGCTAAATTCAGTCTGGATCAGAATTACCCGAATCCGTTTAATCCCACAACAATGATAAGCTTTACCGTTGAAAAAACCGGTATAACAACTTTGACCATTTTTAATTCACTTGGACAAAAAGTTGAAACATTGTTTAACGGACAGGCGGAAACAGGACAGGTTTACAAAATTAACTTCAATGCTTCACGTTTGTCATCGGGCGTTTATTTCTACCAGCTTAGGGAAGGAAGTAATATTATCACTCATAAGATGATGTTAATGAAATAAGTATTAATTAATGTTTAAATCACCGGATCTGCAAATGCAGCAGTCCGGTGATTTATATATTTCACTTCTTACATATAAAAAGCTTACCCCAAAAACAAATTTTACCAAATATTTTAATATATTGAATCAAGAGTTTAAATATTTTATTGATACTATTTTATGTTTGAAAATGTTAAAACATATTATAAAACCCCTATCGGGATAGATATTAATTATATTAAAAAATTAAAAAAATGTTTGAGCAGTGATTTAAATTTCCACAATGAGAACAGTAAATATTTATTACATAATTTTCATTCTTTCCCGGCAAAATTCCCTCCTCAATTACCCAAAAAATTTATTCTGGAATTAACAAAAGAAAACGATATCGTTCTAGATCCGATGATGGGTTCCGGTACTACTATTCTGGAAGCAGTCGCAAATAAAAGACAGTCAATTGGATTTGATATTGATCCGCTTGCTTTAATGATTACGTCGGTAAAGACTTCAACTTTTAATAAAAATAATCTCATTAAAGAATTTAATAAAATAATAGACCGTACAAACTTTCTTTTAACCAAAGAGAATAAACTGGAAGACCTTTTTAACCAATTTGACAGAGATACAAGAAATTTTGTAGAATATTGGTTTCATAAAGAAACAACTAAAGAATTATTGGCTTTGTCGAATTCTATTTCCAAGATTAAAAATGAAGATGTAAAGAATTTTTTTAGAGTAATTTTTTCTTCAATAATTATTACAAAGTCGGGCGGTGTTTCACTAGCAATGGATCTAGCTCATACAAGACCACATAAGGCAAGGGTAATTGTAGACCCATATTCAAACTTTTTTAAGCTTGGAGAAAAAATACATGGGCAGAAAAGTTATACTACCAAAAATCTTAAGAACTCAATTAGTGAATTTCAAAAAAAATTCTACCAAAACATTGAGCATATAGGCCAAAATAACAGCACACTTAAACCCACTTTAAGGCTTTCCAATTCCAAAGAATTAAATCTTAAAAATAATTCTGTAGATTTAATAATTACTTCTCCTCCGTATCCGGCTAATGCTATTGACTATATGCGGGCACATAAATTCTCTTTAATATGGTTTGGTTTTAATTTAAAGCAGCTAACAGATAAAAGGAAAGAATATATCGGAAATGAAGCGGTTTCTAATTTCACGTTTGACGAAATGCCGGATTTTACAAAGAGTATTATTATAAATATCAAAAAGAAGAATACGAAAAAATCAGAAGCACTCCATCGGTATTATTCCGAAATGAAAGGCGTACTAACCGAGATGTACAGAGTACTAAAGGAAAATGCTTCCGCAATAGTTGTGGTTGGGAACTCTAATATTTGCGGGATTGATTCGAGAACCGATCTTTGTTTAAAAGAAATTGGTGAGGGTTTGGGATTTTATGTTCCCCAAATAGGCGAAAGAAACATTGATAGAAACAGACGTATGCTTCCCGCTAGTAACAACAAAGATTTCGATTCACAAATCCTCAACCGAATGCATAAAGAATATATAATCGGATTTTATAAAAAATAAATCGGGGTATTCATGGTCTTACAAGAAATTAGAAAAAAGTATCATCAAGAAATTTGCAAAATGTTATTGCGAATTAGAGAAACTAAAGAAAAGGGAAATTATCCTAACAACGCCGACGGTGATTCTAAAATAAGTGTAAAAATAGCCTGGGGTATAATCAACCAACTTACAAAAACGCCTGTTCATGGAAATATTTCCGGTCAGGAAGCAGGCCATATATTTGAACAGCTAACTAAAGAATTTATTGAAAAAACATTTAAATTACTTAATCATTTACGTCCAGGTAAATGGAATTACTCTATACATACCGGCATATCTAAATTTGATCAATACAGGGATCTCGCTTCCCTGGATTCTTATATAAAAAATAACAAAGAGCTTGCTTCATCATTTGGGTTGGATTATCTAGTTAGCCCTGATATAGTTATCTCGCGTGAACCGGTTTCGGATAGGGAAATTAATAGTAATAGAAAACTAATTGGTGAAAAGAATTTATTTGCAAAACTTACTCCTTTAAGGAAAAACAACTATTCTTTTTACAATCCGATTCTTCATGCAAGTATTTCCTGTAAGTGGACATTACGTAGCGACAGAGGACAAAATGCAAGAACGGAAGCGTTAAATTTAATTAGAAATAGGAAGGGAAAACTGCCGCACATTATTGCAGTAACAGGCGAACCTACAGCTACCCGAATTGCAAGTCTTGCACTAGGAACTGGTGATATCGATTGTGTTTATCATTTTGCATTAAACGAATTGAAAAAATCCATTATTGAAACAAACGATGAGAGCCAAATTGATATGTTGAACACACTTATTGATGGCAGACGCCTAAGAGATATAAGTGATTTACCGTTTGATCTGGCGATATAAAATAATGGATATCCTCATTACAAATAATATTTTATATCCCCTTTAAAAATAAGTAACAAATTTTTTTAGTTAAACTTTTTTTTTAATTCAGTATTATTGCCCCCATTGATACAAAAAGAAAAGTTACTTTATCTTAAGATTATTTCAACTGTCAAACAGTGTTTTTTTTTAACTTCTCAAAACTTTTCCCGGGAAAGCACCGGTATGTTCTCCTTCCTTAATAACAATCTCACCGTTAACAATAACATAAGAAATACCTTCCGGATATTGATGAGGATCTGTATAGGTTGCTTTATCCTTTATCTTTTCAAAATCGAATATAACCACATCGGCAGCTTTTCCTTTTTGTATAATACCGCGGTCTTTTAATCCTAATTTGTCTGCAGGCATTTTGGTCATTTTCTTAATCATTTCTTCAAGTGAGCAAATGTTTTTTTCACGAACATACTTTGCAATTGCACGCGGGAATGTTCCGTATGCTCTTGGGTGGGCTATACTCTTGTTCATCGGCGGATAAGGTGCATGTGCGCCGGCATCGGAAGCAATCATTACACGCGGATGAGCAATAATAATGTCCGTAGATTTTTCTTCCATTCCAAAGCCGGAAATCTCAACTTTGTTTTCGCTTTCAATAATTAATTGAACAGCAGCATCGTAATAATCTTTTCCGGTTTCCTCCGCAATTTGTTTAATTGTTTTACCTTGAAAAACTTTCAGCTCATCTTGTTTTAACTCTGAAATTAAAATCCCGTTCCAGCCGCCGTCCAGGTTGCTTACTTTCTTTTCAGTGTATGTTTTTATTTTTTCTTTAAGTGATGTATTATTGAGTCTTTCCAAAAACTTTTCCGTTCCTCCGTCTCTAGACCATAAAGGGAAAAAGTTTGCCAAACCGGTATAATAAGCAAGGTAAGGATAACGGTCTGCATGGACTTCAATCCCTTCATGTATTGCCTTATCGATTTTTTCAAGTGCAGCATTGGCTTTATGCCAGTTGGACTTGCCTGAAACTTTTAAGTGAGAAATTTCCAGCCGTGAACCGGATTCTTTAGCAATTCTAATGGATTCATCAATAGCTTCGAGCACAGTATTATCTTCGTTTCGCATATGGGTTGCGTATAAACGGAATTTTTCTGGAGCCGCTTTGCACAATTCAATTAATTCTTCCGTGGAAGCAAAACTGCCCGGAGTATATTCCAGCCCTGTAGAAATACCAATTGCACCGCCTTCAATTGCGCTTTCTACTTCTTTACGCATTTTGTCCATTTCATCCTTGGAAGCAGGCCTATTATCTAATCCGACTATTAGTTCCCGTATGGTGCCCAGTCCTATCATCGTAGCAAAGTTTGGAGAAAATTTTCTAGAAGAAAAATTATCGAGGAATTCTTTTATAGTTCTCCAGGAAAGTACTTCGCCGTATTCATTTTTAAAATCAGTTAAAGTTTTTTCCAGGTTCGGCCCGCCTACCGGTCCCCAAGAATCTCCGTCTTGTCCGGCAATTTCTGTTGTAACTCCCTGCCGTATTTTACTTTCTGCTTTCGGATTTATAATTAAATTGGTATCGGTATGCGAATGAATATCTATAAATCCGGGTGTAACTTTCAACCCGCTGCAGTCTAAAACAACACCTGCACTTGCGTAAGGAAAATTTCCAATGTCGGCAATAATTCCGTTCTTAATTCCGATATCCGCCTTAAAACTTTTGCTTCCGGTCCCGTCAATAATTTCTCCGTTCTTAATTAGAATATCAAACGCCGGACTGATTGAAATTTGCCCGAACCCGTAAGTACCGAAAATAAATGATGATATACCTAGCAGCGAAGTACTTTCTAAAAACTTTCTTCGATTGATTCTTTTCATGTTGTTTTCCCGCTTTATAAGTTTTTGATTTTTGTAAACGTTAATATAGAATTAATGGAGGTTATAGTCGAATAGTTTTAATGCGGATTTTATTTTAAAATAATTGTGCTAAAAGAAATTAGATCTTATTCATAATAATTGAATGACAATAATCTTATTGACATATTGCAGATGAAAAATATTTTTAATATTCAAAAAAAGGATAAATTATTATAAAATATTAAAAGGGACAAAATGAAAAAGTTATTTGTATTTTTTCTTATTTCTGTTTCTTTATTGTTCTTTAGCTGTGCACACATAAACGAACTTGCAAAATATAACTTAAACGGTGAGGGAATATTTTTTGAAAATCATGTTTCTGCAGATGCTGCCCGGCTTCAGTTTATTGAAAAGAAATCCCAAGACCAAAACGGTAATAAGAAAAAAAATGTTGTTTCCGTTTTAGCTTCGGTAGGCTCGGATATATTATCAGAAGCCAGTAAAAGCAAAATTGCAAATGCCGTAAGTACCGACTCTGTTGTAAGTTATGTTTCGGAAGGATTAGGATACGCATTGGTTTTTTATCTTAATGTAAAGCCTGTTCCGGAAATTACCAGCGATCCCAAATTTATTGCCGAAACTACTATTGAAGAATGCCAGCTTGTTACAGGTCCTTCGGATGTTTTTATTAGAATTAAAGCCTATGCAAGAATAGTGGACAGAAAATCAGGGAAAATTGTATGGGACAATATTGAAACAGAAACAGTGCCTATCAGGAGAAATAATTCTTTAAGTGAAAATAATTCCACTGCACTAAAAGAGGTATTCAGTGCGGTTCAACTTGCTTCATTATCGACAAGAGAAATTCAAAACGTTATAAACGAAGCCGCAAAAAGTGCCGGCAGAATGATGGGAGAAACTCTCCGTAAAGATGTTGTAAAATCAAGAGAGGAATAAAGTTTACCGGAACTAAATAAACAAATTGGAAAATTTGAATCGGAATAAAAATTTATGCTCCCGGAAACCTGAAAAGCTTTGGGGTTCTTAAGGCAAACTTCTGTCATGAGATATTTCAAGTTTACGCGGGTCTTCATCGTCCTCTTCATCTTCCCAGTCATATCTTTTATAGGGATCATTCTTTTTGAAAATGAAAGCACAGGCAATTCCCGTTAAAGAACCGGATAAATGATATTCCCAGGATATTCCGTTATTCAAAGGTAAAACTCCCCAAACTATACCGCCGTAAAGAAAGGTAACAATTAAAGCTAATGCTATAGAACGTGTGTCTCTTCTTATTATACCGCTGAAAAAAAGAAATGAAACAAAACCGTAAACCATGCCGCTGGCGCCGATATGATAGGCAGGTCTGGCAAAAAGCCAAACAAAAACTCCGGGTACAAGGTATACTATTATAAAAATTTTTTTTGCCGCGGTAGGATAAAAATACAACATCCCTACTCCTAAAAACAGCAGTGGAATAGAATTAGAAATTAAATGATTGAAACCTGCGTGTATTAGCGGAGCAGTTATAATACCTAGAAGGCCGGTAACCCTTCTGGGATAAAGCCCGAGTCCTATAAAGCTTATTTTAAAAACAAATTGAAAAAGCTGAATAATCCAGAGAAGGACAAGGAATCCGCCGGTAAATAATAAGCTTGAAATTAACTTTTTCTTGTCGTCATTCATTAAATAAAAATTTTATTCTTAATTAAATTTATTATAAGATATTATTTTGAAAAATAAAAACCACATTGCTCCAAGGCACCAACCGGCAAAAACATCCGTAGGATAATGAACACCAAGATAAATGCGGCTGAAACCGATAATAATAATAAAAATTGCGGCGGCGGTATATATAAATCTTTTTAAAATTTTATCCTTTACTAAATGTACAGATATATACGATAGGGTAAAATATAGTGCAATAGACATAACAGCATGCCCGCTGGGAAAACTAAATGTAAAAACTTTTACCAGATGAGGTACAATATTGGGCCGGGGCCTGGCAAAAATTTCTTTTAATAATATATCGCTTACTCCTCCTCCAATTACAGGTACTAGAAACAAAACTGCAATTAAATACTTCTTACCTGCTATAAAGAAAATCATACTAAAAATTGAAGTGATTACTATAATTGTTACACTACCTAAAGCGGTAAAATCTTTAAAAGCTTCCGTAAGCCATGAAGGGAAAACAGTAACATTTTTGTTAAACGGATTTCTAAGTGCAAGAAGTGTATTAACATCAAAATTATTTGTAATTCCGTTAAACACAAGAAGTGTAATAACAATGAATATTAAAATAGATAAAAATAAAAAAATGTAATCTGTAGATAACTTATTTACAGTATGCCTTTTTTTATTCATTACTATCTTTTCATTTTATGTAATTTTTAATTTGCTAATTTATAATAATTCAAATCATTTATCTTTGAAATGAAAAAGAATTTAATTAGTTTAAGTTACTGCTTGCTTTAATTAAATCAAATAAAGGTGACAATATGGCTGCTTATATAAAGTACAGAAATATGATAGCCCAGGTTTTCCTTACAATAATTACTTTGGGTATTTATACTATTTACTGGTTTTACCAAATATCTATGGAAATGAAAAACATTGCCAATGATACGGAAGCATCCCCTGCATTATGGACGGTCTTATTATTCATTCCCTTTGCCGGTTTTTACTCCTATTATAAATTCTCAGAACTATATGAAAGAATTTCGGTAGAAAAATTTAATAAGTGGCTTATGTTTGTACTTTACCTGGTTTTCTCGCCAGCAGTCTGGTTTATTGTTCAGACGGACTTGAACAAAAGAGCGGATATTCAGAGAGGTGTTGTTGTTTAATTTAAAATACGAAAGCGCTCAAAAGAGCGCTTCGAGAGATGCAAGTTTACCATAAAATTTTTAATTTTTCGGTTTAGCTTCACTTACTATAATGTTGCGTCCTTGGAATTCCGCACCATTGAGAGCCTGAATTGCACTACTTGCCTGGGTTTCGTTTTCCATTTCAACAAACCCAAAACCTCTAGATCTCCCGGTCTGACGATCGGTTATAACCTTGGCAGAAACAACTGTACCGTGTGCTTCAAAAGCTGCTCTCAAAGCTTCGTCGTTTACTGCCCATGGGAGAGAACCCACAAAAAGCTTAGTACTCACTAACTTACCTCAAAAAAATAATTGAAAAAAACAATGCGGTTTTTTAAACCGCTTCGTAAAATAGTATTATTATTTAATAAAAACAAAATAATTTTGTTAAATATGCATTATTAATCTTATTGCTTCCGTCAAGTTATCAACCCCCGTAGTGTTTATTTTTTTATTGTTTTCCATACCTTTTAAATTATTTTTAGGAATAATTATTCTTTTAAATCCCAGTCTTTCCGCTTCATTAATTCTTTTTTCAATATTCCCTACGCTTCTAACTTCACCTCCCAACCCAACTTCACCAACAAGAACGGTATTATTATCAACAACCTTATCAAGCAGGCTTGAAGCTATACTACAGCAGACCGCAAGGTCTACTGCAGGTTCTAAAATTTTAACTCCGCCTGCCAGGTTAACGAAAACATTGTTTGCGGAAAGTCTGTATCCTCCTCTTTTTTCGAGAACTGCCAGTAAAATGGAAAGTCTCCGGTAATCGAACCCGGTAGCCACTCTTTGAGGGTTTCCGTAATTAGACGGAGTTACCAATGCCTGAACTTCAATAAGAATAGGACGCGTACCTTCCATACTTGATGTTACAACGGAGCCGGGTTTTTCTTTATCACGTTCGCTTAAAAATAATTCGCTGGGATTTTTAACCTCAGAAAGTCCGTCTTCATGCATTTCAAATACGCCTATTTCGTTAGTACTTCCAAACCTGTTCTTCTGCGAACGCAGTATTCTAAACGAATGGTGTGTCTCTCCTTCAAACTGAATTACAGTATCTACAATATGTTCCAGAAGCTTGGGACCTGCAATTATTCCTTCCTTTGTTACATGACCTATGATTAAAACACTGTAATGCTTTTTCTTTGCTTCTTCCATTAAAAGAGCCGTACTCTCTCTTATCTGGGTAACGGTACCGGGAGAATTATCAAGCTCACTTCTATACATTGTTTGAATTGAAT
>JBJKQP010000041.1:0-3267 GCA_046705105.1 Ignavibacteriaceae bacterium
TTAAGGATTTATATTACCGGTGACTCTTTCAGAGGGTTCTCCCCTGCCCTTTGATGTAAACGAGTCGGGCCCAGTGGTACCCCCATCACTGGGCTTCTATTTTTGTAATCCGGAGAATAAAATGGCAAAACCAGTAAAAAGAAAGAATATCCGCAAAAATAAAAGTAAAAAGAAGATTACTTCTCCATTTCATATATACTGGGAGAAGAAAAATTATATGCTGTTAGCTTTAGGCATAGCAGTAATAGTTATTGGATATATTTTTATGTCGATGGGTAAGTGGAATAGTTTTCCGTCATTATTTATTTCCCCGATTCTGCTTATAATCGGTTACGTAATAATCCTCCCTGCATCAATTCTTTATATGAAGAAAAATGAGGAAGTAAAAAAAGAGGATCAAGAAATTGATTCTGGCAAAAGTTAAAGGGAATATAGTTTCCACTCAGAAAAATCCCTACCTGGTAAGCCATAAGCTTATGCTTATACGGCAAATTGACCTTAAAGGAAACTTTACCGGCAATAAAGATGTTATAGCGTTGGATTTAATTGATTCGGGAATTGGAGATACCGTTCTGGTGGTTCAAGAAGGCGCAGCGATAAAACAAATTCTTGGGCATAGAAAAGCTCCGGTACACACAATGATCGTAGCAATTGTTGATGAGATTGAAGTTAAGGACAAAAGCCTCTAGTCAGGTCTATTATATATAGTTGAAAGCAGAAATTTTATTTCACGGTCTAAGTACCATCAATATTACGGCAATGTAAGGGGCAAGAGTTGCAATAGAACTCCAAACATCCCATTTCTTGGATAGTTTGCGGTATTCTTCCCAATTATACTTTTCTTCGCTGCTTGTTAGTGCATAAATTTTCTTTTGAATAGGTGTAACATGTGCCATAAAAGCATAAGCGGAAATTATAATCATTATTATCGACCAAAGTATCCATGGTGTTTCTACAAGAGAGTAATTTCCCTGCATAGCAGCGCCGAGCCCGAAAATTATAAGGAACGTTACGGCAGGCATTGTAAACAGCCTGTCTGCCTTTATAATATTTTTAAAAGTATCGGATATTTTAATCCTATCTTTTGTCTTTTCAGCTTGAATTTTCCAAAATGGGCCAATAGTAATATTACCGAGGAAAATTATTACCGCAATAACATGCAGAAGTTTCCAGATATTAAAAATCATTTTAGACTTTCCAAAAACTTAGAGTAGATAATAAGTAAGCACCTAAATTTATGCAGGTACATAATAAAATCAAAATTAAAATAATACCCTAGCTTTAATCGTTCCGCGAATTGATTTTAATTCATTTAGAATTTCGTTTGAATCCGCCTTGCTGTCTATATCTATTATAACATAACCGATATCGGGATCGGTTTGAAGAAATTGGGAGGCTATGTTTAATTTTCTTGAAACAAACACTTTGGAAATTTTATTAAGCATACCGGGCTTATTTTGATGAATATGCAGATAACGCTGCTTATTATAGTTCGGCGTTAAAGAAATCTCTACAAAATTCGTAGCTCCTATAGTAGCTCCTACATCGCTGTACTTAACTAACTTTTCAGAAACTTCCAAAGCAATGCTTGACTGCGCTTCAACGGTGCTGCCGCCGATATGCGGGGTTAGAATTACATTCGGAAATTTTTGAAGAGACGAAACAAACGGCTCTTTATTTGAACCCGGTTCCTTCGGGTAAACATCTATAGCTGCACCGGCAATATCTCCGGATTCCAGAAAACCGGCAAGAGCATCTATATCAACTACACTACCGCGCGAAGCATTTATTAGATAAGCTCCTTTTTTCATTAAAGCCAATTCTTTTATTGTCATCATATTTCTTGTTAAAGGTGTATCCGGAACATGAAGTGTTACTACATCGGAATTTGATAACAGCTCTGCAAGATTATCGCAGGCTTTCGCATTCCCAAGAGTAAGTTTCTTTTCAATATCATAATAAAGAACATTTAATCCCATGCTCTCGGCTAGAACAGATACTTGTGAACCGATATGCCCGTATCCGATAATCCCTATTGTTTTTCCTCTTACTTCAAAAGAAGCCTTTGCATCCTTAAGCCATCTGCCTTCATGGGCAGCAGAATTCCTTTCCGGAATCCTTCTCATTAATTGAATAGCCTCGCTTATTACCAATTCAGCCACAGAACGTGTATTAGAAAACGGTGCGTTAAACACCGGAATCCCCTTCATCTTTGCTGTAGTAAGATCAACCTGGTTGGTACCTATGCTAAAACATCCCACAGCTATAAGCAGCTTAGCATGTTCCAGTACTTCCTTTGTTAAGTGAGTCCTGGATCGAATGCCAATCATATGTACATTCTTTATTTTTTTGATAAGCTGTTCTTTATCAATCGCGTTTTTTACGTATTCGATGTTTGTATATTCATTTTCCTTAAAGAAGTTAATTGCATTTTCATGTATTCCTTCTAAAAGCAATATTCTTATTTTATCTTTTGCAAGAGAGTAATGTGTTGTTTTTTTTATAGTCATAAAATTTCAAATTTATAAGTGAGCCTGCTCTAAATAAAATCTTATAAGAAAAGTATGAATTGATTTTGAACCAAGACTAAACAGAATAATGTTAAAAACGATCTTTCTAGATTCGGCAATAAATATTTTAATTAAAATGAAAAAGTGTACTGCAATATTTCTTAAATATCTTAATATGAAAAATAATAAAAGCGTATCTATCAAAAAACGTAAATTAAGATAAAATGCTTTCCAATTTGATATTCTTGATTTACTTAACAAAAACGGAATTCATTTTTGCATTTTTATACAATTATGATTACTAAAATCTAATCCTTGTATATAGCCCCCCAAAATTTTTTTTGGAAAAAATTTTTTTAATGGATTTGATAGTTGAAATTGATTAACTTTTAAATAAATAAAATAAGGGACGTTCAATTCTATGAATAAAAATAAAAATTATTCAGTTTATTTTTATAAATAATTCTTTTTTTAATTAACATTCTTTTAATAATTAAATTTAAGAGGGCTCTATGCGTAAAATAATTTTTACCTTTTTAGTAATTCTTTTTTCCGTGAGTTTAGGTTACTCACAGGTAACTCAACTTTCGGGTGATTATTATATTGGTGCTGCAGGAACGGGACCGGGTGGCTCGAATCCTAATTATGCTTCATTAAAAGATGCATTTGATGTAATAGACAGTGCGACCATAACAGGTAATTGCACTTTCTATATTACCAGCGACATAACCGAACCTTGTACCACAAGCGGAATAGG
>JBJKQP010000042.1:0-17917 GCA_046705105.1 Ignavibacteriaceae bacterium
TTTTATGTAACTACTATTTTTAAGTAATCTTTATGAATAAGGGAAAAAATGTCGAACAAATTAAAACTAAATTATAAACCTTATACCCTGGAATTACGACATGTTTTTACGGTCGCGGCAAATTCCAGAACTACAACTCCTGTTGTTTTAACCGAGATTGAATATGATGGTGTAACCGGGTACGGAGAGGCATCTATGCCGCCGTATCTAGGCGAGTCTCATCAAACGGTAATGGACTTTTTATCAAAGGTTGATCTTACTAAATATGAAAATCCTTTTGAGCTTGATACAATTCTTGGGGATATAGATTCAATAGCTCCGGGTAATGCTGCTGCAAAAGCATCTGTGGATATTGCTTTACATGACCTTCTTGGTAAAATTATGAACCAGCCATGGTACAACATCTGGGGAATAAATAAAGATAAAACTCCCTTTACAACTTTTACAATCGGTATAGATACTCCGGATGTTGTTATTCAAAAGGTTAAAGAAGCCGAAGAATATAAAATACTAAAAGTTAAACTTGGGCGTGACAATGATAAAGAAATGATAGAAACAATTCGTTCCGTTACAAATAGGCCTTTAACAGTTGATGCCAATCAGGGGTGGAAAGATAAAGAAGAAGCTCTGGATATGATTCACTGGCTGAATGAGAAAAACGTATTATTTGTTGAACAGCCTATGCCCAAAACGCAACCGGATGATCTTGCCTGGCTGACAGAACATAGCCCATTGCCGACAATGGCCGATGAATCAATCCAAAGGTTAAGCGATGTGGTAAAGGTAAAAGATATTTTTTCAGGTATAAACATTAAGTTAATGAAATGTACCGGGATGCGGGAAGCATATAAAATGATAATATTAGCTCGTTCCCTAGGAATGAAAGTTATGCTCGGATGTATGACCGAAACTTCATGTGCTATTTCTGCAGCATCTCATCTTTCACCCCTTGTAGATTGGGCAGACCTTGACGGTGCTTTATTAATTAAAAATGATGTTTTTGAAGGTACAAAAATAATTGATGGTAAAGTTACTTTAAGTCCCTTGCCGGGAATAGGGATAAAGAAAATCCTTAATTAATAATTCCATTTAATAAAATTACTACAATCTTAATATTTATGAAGAAAGTTTTCCTCATGAAGTATTGAATATGATGCAGGCTACACCGGTAGTTTTTTATTAATAAAAAATTATTAAATTTGCCGAAGCTATTTATAAATAAGGGAATAACAATTATGTCCAAGAATTTTGTATCGAATAAAGATGTTACGGTAAGGATGTTTAAAAGTGATTTTATGGAAGCTTTTTCCCGTGTACATCCTGTGGTCCCTTTGGTAATTTATGTCCCGGTTATTTTATATTTCTTTTACCGGGCAATAGCAGTTTTACATATATCAGCAATAAATATAATATTTTTTATTATAGTAGGAATTTTTGTCTGGACCTTTGTAGAATATTTTTTACACAGGTTTATTTTTCATTTTAATGCAAAATCCGAGTTCGGGAAAAAACTTCACTTCATATTTCACGGTGTTCATCATGATTATCCAAATGATTCCCGACGACTTGTAATGCCGCCTTCCGTAAGCATTCCGCTTGCAGTATTATTTTACTTTTTATTCACTTTAATAATGGGATATGTTTTTGTTGCTCCTTTCTTTATAGGGTTTTTAGTCGGATATCTTTTTTACGATATGACACATTACGCAGTTCATCATTTTAACATACATAATAAATTTTGGCTTGCACTAAAAAAACATCATATGAGGCATCACTTCCAGGATGCCGAAAAAGGTTTCGGTGTTAGTTCACCAATGTGGGATAATATCATAGGTACTAATTTTCCAAAAACTAAAATTGAAAATCAAAATAATTTTGAGTCCGGTTCGATAAGGCAATCATAATTTTCTTTAATTAAAAAAATATGTAAATTTACATGATTTTTCCACCTGATATTTAAGCTATGGTTGAAAATAATAAAAAGAAAGTTTTGATTATTGAGGATAATATTGAAACTCAATTAATTTTTAAGGTTTATTTAAGAGATAAATATTCGGTTGATATTACAGACAACGGCGAGCAGGGAATTGAGCTATTGGACAAAAATAAATACAGTACTTTACTGCTTGACATCAATTTACCCGGAAAATTAAACGGGGACGAAGTGTTAAAAATAGTCAGAAATGAACTAAAACTAATTGATCTTCCTGTAATTGTAATAACAGCTTATGCACTAAAAGGCGATAAAGAAAGATTTTTAAGTTTAGGGGCAAATAATTATTTATCCAAACCCGTTGATAAAAATACCCTGCTTGAGGAAATAGATAAATACATTTTTAAGAATTGATACTTAATTAAGTTGAAATAATTACAACCTCTAATTCTCATATTCAAAAAAAATATTAAATCAAAAAACGATTTCTTATACTTTTTTAATTTTGAATTGCATCAGATAATTCTCAATTTGAAGAATTTAAAAAATTTTTCTCTTCTTTAAAATTACAAATCTATTGGATATGCATTTTATTTTGCATGCAAACAAAATAAGCAATACAAAAATGTTTTTTCCGGTTCGGTTTTTGTACCGGTTATTACCGGAATAGAAATTAATAAAAAAATATTTTATATTAATTCATTCTCTATTCTACAAATTAATTCCTCATAAAGACACAATAATTTTGAAATTTTTTAGATGATGTGACTATTGGTTGTTCATTATTAGATTTTTTTATCTTTAGGAAATAAATTTATAATCGACTGTGCCGATACTTATTGGAAATTTTTAAAAAATTATAGTGTTGCATAATAATACACAGGTAAAATTCTGTCTCTCTTTAAATCAAAGAATCTTTTAATTTGATTAAAATTAAAGTATTAAATCAGATTTTAATCCGGCATAATATTTGGATTATTATGAAAAAAAATGTGATAAGGCTATGAAAAAGAAAATACAACTAATTCCGTCTGGTATCTCCCTAGTAGATAGTGCGTGGGGAGGTTTATACAGGGGGGGAACTTATTTGTTAATTGGTCCGAGAAAATCCGGTAGAACCTTGCTCGGACTTCAATACGCAATGGAGTGTGCAAGTCAAAAGGAGGTTTGCCTCTATTTTACAAACATGCGGCCGAAAGATTTGATGATTCAGGCAGCATCTATAGATTTTGACTTGCAGCATTATATGAATCAAAACCTTATCATAGTTGTTAGGGTTGCTCCTCCTACGGATTTATACGAAGTAAATAACCCGGATGAATTTTTGGTTGAATACTTAAACGATATTGTTACGGTTGTAGATCAGTATCAACCGAACAAAATAGTATTTGACGAACTAACTCCATTCATAGGATTTAGAAATGTTAATTTGCTCCAGGATGTATTTGTCCGTACAACAGAGGCTATTGAAGACAGCGGCATAACAAGTTTATTCGTCGTTGGAGAACCTGCAACACCGTTTGCAAATTCTATTGTTGACGCTCTTGCTTCTTATTCAACCGGGCTTATATATCTTCAGAAAAAGGAAAACGACGTAAACAAATCTCAAATGGGAATAATGACTATTACCCCGAATATAGGACATGCCGAAGGTCAGTTCAAATCAAATTATTTTATTGAACCATATAAAGGTATTACCGTGGATTACCGCCCTACACCAAAGTATGAACACCTATCTACTTCTGCTACTGCAGAATCCGATTTAAAGTATAAATCCCTGGCGGAAGTAAATTTGCCCGAAGGAAATTATACTTTCTCAAATATTTATTCTATGAATGATTTTTATCTCATTCTGAATAATCAAATTGCATTGTATAAAAGTACCGGACAAATATTTACAATTATATCTTTCCGCTTGGATACTGAAGCCGAAAAGCAGCAAATGATAACTCTTAACCAATTTCAGAGTGCGGTTAGGCTATCAACGGATAAAAAAGATAAAATTTGTCTTATCAATAATAAAATAATCGTACTTGTATCAAAGGACGATCAGAAATTTGTTAATAATTTAATTACCAAGATTAAAAACAATCTTCCTAATAATGATCCTACTTACGTTAAAAACGTAACTCAATATATTTCTTTTTATTCTGTTAAGGTAGATGAAGCAATACAAAATGCGGATGATATTTTTCAACTGCTAATGCTTGAAGAGCCGAAGACACAAAATAAATTAGGATTTTATTAATAGAAAGCCCTATGAAAAAAACAGCAATAAAAGCAGCAGTAATTTTGCTGTTATTAGGAGTAATTCACCTTACCAATGCGCAATCCAATGTAGAGGCCATGAAACTTGAAGCCCAAAGAGAAATGCAGGCAGGGCGATATGGTGAAGCAATTGCTCTTTTAAACAATTATATATCTGCGCGTCCGCAGCAAGCCGAGGGATATGATTTAAGAGGGCTTTGCTATGAAAAAAGACAACAGTATGAATATGCCGTATACGATTACCGATCCGCTAGAAAGCTTGAACCAAATAACAAAGAAATAAATAATAATCTGGAAAGGGCAACCAAAGCCTGGTATACTTTACTTGATAATGAAATAGAAGGTTATAAAAGGGAAATTGCAATAAATCCTAATAAGCCGGATAATTACCTTGCAATAGGTAAGTGTTATAAAAATATGGGTAAATGGGCTGTGGCCGAACAATGGTATGATAAATACTTAACAATGGCTCATGCTTCACCGGATGAAATAATAAGGTATTCGGAAATACTTGCGAAGACCGGCCACATTGCTAAAGGCTGGCCTATCTTAAAAAGATATACTGAAGAATATCCTAATGACCAAAGATTATGGTCTAGGTATGGTTACTTTTCATTATGGCTCGGGAAAAATAGAATTGCAATTGAAGCTTTTGAAAATGCACTTGCACTAAAGCCCTATTTTAAGGAAGCAATGGACGGGCTGGATGAAGCAAAAGGTAAAGGATATATCTATACTGTAAATGATACTTCATATAAATATTTTAACTATGGAATGCCGCCGGTCAGGGCTCCCTTTGTATATCCCATTGATAGGTATTATAGAATTTTAAGACGTTATCCTAATAACAACGATGTCCGTTTAAAACTTGTAGCCGCATTATATAATGCAAAAAGGTATGAGGAAGCATCTCAGCAGATTGAAATATTACAGAATGCAAAATACGATTCATTGGAAGTTGCTCAAATAGCTGCTCAACTGGATTCGACCAGAACAATTGTGTTTAATGATAATATAATAAAATACAAAAAAGAATTAGCATCCGACTCAACCAATAAAAAAGCACTGCTGGCACTGGGTTATAATTATACAAAATTAATGAAGTATGACTCGGCAATAATTCTTTATACAAATTATTTAAATAAATTTCCCGAGGATCAGGAAGTACTTTATGCATATGCAAAAGCAAAAGCAGACGAAAGAGATTTCAACCAGGCAGACGAAAAAATGGTTGTACTGCTTAAGATTAGTCCGGATAATTTAAAATATCAATTGTTTAAGGCTCAGCTTGATGTATGGCTCGGAAAAAACTTTGATGAAGCTAAGACTTACCTAAACAATGTATTAACACAGGAACCCAACAATATAGCAGCGCTTACTGCATTAAGTTTTCTTAACATGCAGAAAGATGATTTTGCTTCTGCACAGAAATGTATTGATGAAATTAAGAGGATTAATCCGAATAGCCCTAATATTCAACAACTTCAAAATATGTATGTACTTCAGCAGTCCAGGTATAAACAAGAAAAGCTGCTTGACATTTTAAGAGAGGGAGAAAAATTATACGGCGAAGGCAAGTGCCAAGAAGCTATTCCTAAGTATGAAGAATATATTGCCAAATCCCAGCCGAATGATCTTATTGAAAAAGAATTTGCAGATGTAAATGTATGCGCAAAGAACTACCGAAAAGCAATTAATCTTTATACTGATGTTCTGAATCATGGATATAAATTTAATGTAGATTTGGCAAGAGCAGAAGTATATTATTATATGGGCGATACAGTAAAATCATTAAGTGAATTTCAAAGGCTTGTAAAAAGTCATCCGGATAATTTTACTGCTAACCTTTACTTAGGAGATTCCTACGTAAGAATGCATGAGTATAGTAAAGCCAGGGATGTTTATGATAATATGGAATATAATTTAAGCCTGGATTCGACACAAAGCGCTATGGTTGAGCAAAGGTATCAATGGCTGCCGGTAACAGGTATAAATGCAATAATGGCAACGTTTCCTAGTTATGCTTTAATTACACCGTACGGTTCCTACTATACGGATAACTTAGGTATTGATGAATACGTAGAGGGACTAAGATTAGACTTAGGGATTACATCATTCCTTTCCATTGGAGCAGAAGGCTTTAGAACTTCTTTAGCATCCGATTTTGCGAAAGTATATGCAAATACATTAAGATGGGATGTAACTCTAAAGCTAGCTCAAACAGTAAAATTTGGTGTAAACTATGGTAATATGCATTTTGACAACGGTTACTCGGAACCGGTTGCAGATGTATTACTTCGTGCCGAACAGCCGGATCATTATTATTTTGCCGCAACATATTCCAAGCTTGATGCATCCCAGGTTATTTATTCGCCAAGTCTTATCGGAATTAGATTACATGCAGACTTGTTTAATATAGGAGGGTATTATCAATTTAAGTCCGGCTTAAGAACGGGTGCAAACTTTACAACTTTTAATTTTTCCGATGGGAACCAGGGATATAATTTATACTTAAAAATCGGTAAATATTTTTATCCCAATTTTATACTTGGTTATGAGTATAATAATTTAGGATTCAAAAGAAATTCATCCTTATATTATTCACCGATAAGTTACAGCAGTCATAATATTTGGGCGGATTGGGATGTTGTTAAAGATTCAAGTTTAAGTTTTACAATAGGTGGTTTAATAGGGTTTGTTGCAAACAGCAGTTATATATTACGTCAAGCACATGCAGATGTTATGTACAAGGTAGTTAATAGGCTTAGTTTACAAGGCAGCATTATAGGCGGCAGCAGTTTCTTTAACTATGCCGGTTATAGTTCGCTTTCTGTTAGATTGGCAGCCTATTGGTCATTATAAACTATTTTCTATATGATACAAGTAAAATAGAGTTTCTTAATCTGTTACATTATTGAACTTTTAAATATCTATTTACCGTATCTAAAGTGATTTTTCCGGTGGCATTATAGTTGAACTTTCGAAAAAATAAATGAATTTAAAGATTATGGAAAAAAACCGACAAATAAGAAGGACACCCATTTCGATTTATAATAGTGAACCGGAACAGGTTGAAGAAGAAAAAGGAAAAAAATATTTAATGCGTATCCTTTGGAGCGGGTTGGCTTCGCTTATATTAATTTTAATAATTGTTTATACACTCCCGTTAACCGTATTAACAGTTAAAGCCTTGCTGGAATATGCAACAATTGTTGCGCTTGTAATCTTCTTATTTGTACTTCTATTTCGTTACTTTGCAATTTTAATTCTGGCCTATCTTTATATAAACCAATATACATATGTGGCACCTGAAGGCGGGTATTTCCCGTTTGTTTCTGTTTTAGTTCCTGTTTATAATGAAGAAAAAGTTGTAACCGAATCAGTCAAATCGTTACTAGAATTAAATTATCCTAATTATGAAATAATAATTATTAACGATGGTTCAACTGATAATACAAAAAAAGTCGCAGAAGGGCTTGTAGGCTACCGGAAAGGCAAATTTGCCGATGTTAAGGTGTCCCTTATTAATAAACCAAACGGCGGTAAGGCTAAAGCGCTGAATGCAGGGATTAAATTATCAAAAGCAGAAATTATACTTTGTATGGACGGCGATTCACAGCTATCACCTGATTCCGTTAAACTGGCAGTCCGGCATTTTGCCAATAGAGAAATCGGTGCAGTAGCCGGAAATGTAAAAGTTCTTAACAGAGGGAAATTATTTACGGACCTTCAAGCACTGGAATATATTGAAGGATTAAATATGGCAAGAAGTGCTCAAAGTTTTATTAGGCTTGTTAATATTATCCCGGGTCCCATAGGGTTTTTTAGAAAAAAAGCTATTGAAGAGGCCGGTTATTATTCTAGCGATACTTTTGCCGAGGATGCCGACCTTACGCTAAAAGTTCTTGCCAACGGCTGGAAAATTTATTATGAACCTAATTCAATTTCGTTTACCGAAGCTCCGGCTAAGCTTCAGCAGTTGCTAAAACAGAGGTATAGATGGACGCGTGGGATTATTCAATCTATAAGAAAACATAAGAAGCTACTCATCAATCCCAGCATCAACTTTGGAGATACATTTATACTATGGACAATGGCTTACGAAGCTTTAATATGGCCGGCAATGAATATTGCCGCAAATTTGTTTTTCATAATTGCAGCACTTGCATTTGGTTTTTCTGCTTTGATATTCTTCTGGTGGGCAGGACTAGCATTGCTTGATCTTGTAACAGCGTTATACTGTGTTGCTGTGGAAAAAGAAGAATTTAGACTTGTCGGCTATTCAATTATTTATAGAATGTTTTTTATCCTTATTATTGATGTATGTAAGCTGATGTCTACCATAGAAGAATTTATTGGTATAAAGATGACCTGGGGAAAGTTGGAGCGGGTTGGTGCAGCAAAAGCATAGAAAATTTTATAATTATTTTAGAGAGGAACTCTTATGGAACTTATACCTATTCTTTCAACAATAATTCTGGTTGCTACGATAAGCACATTTATTTTGGCTATCGGAGCTTATATCTTGTATAAAGTAAGGGAGAGAAAGGGACAAGCAGCAGTTGCAAAGCAGCCTGCTGAGGTTAAAGGTGAACTTATAACTCCTGCGGCATCGCCGGCTCAAAAAACAACAGAACAAGTTAAGGCTGTCCCTCAACCTATTTATGTTGAAACGCAAGCTACTCCTTCATATCAAAGACAACCTATAATTATACAGCAGCAAGCGCCTCAGCAGCCTCGATTTTCTCCTAAGCCACAGCCTTATACTGCTTATAGACAGCCTTATGGTACAACTACTGGCGGACAACAAAGGCAATATCCAGGTGCTGGGAAGGCATATCCTCAACAGCAGGAATTTTCAAGAGAAAAAAGTCGTCCAATAGATTCTAAATTTTTACAATATACTTCCGAAGGCTATGTACCTGCTAAGGAAGAAACGGAACCGGGAGCACTAAGGTGGCGATAAATCAAAAAAAGCGCGGCGGTATTAACCAGGGACTAATTATCCTTAGCGGTTTAATTTTTCTGGCTGGTGCAGTACTCATTTATTTGTTTATACTTCGAGGAGTATTTGGCAGATTTAGTGATTCCGAACTTATACCGAATTCTAGCGTTATAAGGGATGTGGTCTACGGCAAAAAAGCAGATGTTGCTATACTCTATTCCAATTATACCGAAAATATGCTGCCCCAGGGAAGTACTTGGCTAAACGATAATATTAACACGTGGAAAAAATTTCTTTCGTCTGCTCAATATAGATGTAATGTAATTGCCGACTCTACAATTGAACTTGGCCGTTTATTTAAATATAAATTAGTCATACTACCGGGTTCAAAATCTTTAAGTGATAAAGAAATTACCGAGCTTAAAAAATATCTTATCCACGGCGGAAGTATTTTCGCTACCGGAGGCACTGCTTCGTATTCTGATGATGGTAAATGGAGAGGATGGCAATTTCTATCGGAAGTTTACGGATTAAAATTTACAAAAGAAATTTCCAGGAATGAACTTACTAAAATTCATACACTTAGAGGCGGATTGCCTATTACGGCTAATATTCCTGCCGGTTACCCGTTGCGCGTTGCTACCTGGGATTTGCCCATGTCCGTTGAAGTATTAGATCCGCGTACCACTCAAGCCAGCTTTTGGTATAACTATAGATTGCAGGCAGGGCTTGCAAGAAATCAAATAAAAAAGAGTGCAGGAATTGTTTATGGTAATTACGGTGCGGGAAGATTTGTATGGATGGGATTCGAAATAAATTCTGTTATTGGCGCACAGCAAGATTACATTTACTTTGACAGGCTATTTACAAACTGTATGAACTGGTTATTATATAATCCGATAGCTGTGGTAAAGGACTGGCCGTCCGATTATACTGCTGCTGCTATTTTAGTCCCGACATTATCTAAGGAGGTAAGAAATATTGATAATTTGTTTCCGATTTTAAGATCTGAAAGAGTTCCGGCTACTTTTTTCATAAGTCCTGTTGAGGCAGAAATTAATAAAGGATTAGTACAAACACTTTCTAAGTACGGAGATATAGGATCAATAGAGGATATCGGTTATCTATCATCTGCAAACGATACGGTTAATTCGCTTAATGATTATAATACTCAACTGGATAAATTTAAAAATGCAAAAACTACAATAGAATCCATTATAAATAGGCCGGTATTAGGTGCCATGCCTTATTACGGTTTATATGATCAAAATACTATTAAAGCATTAATAAACTCCGGCTATAAATATATATTTGCAGATTCATTATCCGATAGGACAGTACCAAAGGTATTAATTAGGGGGGATAGTTTGCTGGTTTCCATACCAAAAACCGGCAGAGACGATTATGAAGTAATTAGAGATTACGGCTTAACAAATACTAACTATCAGTATTACACTTATCAGGAAGATATTGATAGAGTACTTTTTGAAGGCGGATTATATACTTATAAATTTCATACCGGTTACCAGTGTACGCAGGAAAATGTAGGCGTAATAAAAAAAGTTATTAATGATTTAAAGAAAAAGAACTTTTGGATAACAACAGCATCTGCAGTTGAAAAATGGTGGGCAAAAAGAAATTATATTGAAACCAAAGTCTCACAACGAGGTGATACCAGGATAGTATTAACTGTTTCAAATCCCGGTAAAACTTCTGTTAATAATTTGGTCTTAAAGATTTACATGAGTGTACCGGCAACCGATATTTCAATGTCTACTGAAATTATTGGAACTAAAAAAGCGCAATATGAATACGATAAGAAAGCACATATTATTTATGTTTACTTAAACAATCTTGAATCAGATGAATCACGTACATACTATATAGACTATTACAAGCCTAGTGTATAATTTTCACTTTAGGATTAATCATCTTAATAAGCCAATATACACTAGTTTTGTTGAAAGTGAATTAAAATGAAAATTAAAATAAGATATTTATTAGTTTTAATTTCGATTGTAGCAATCTATTTTGTAGGATGTACAAACTTATTCACTAATCCTTCCGGTAATAACGGGCTTAACAGTAAATTAGGTATTACGATTATAAGACCTGTTTCCAACGATACCATAGGATATACAGGTACAACTATCGACTACACCTTAAAAACGGATCAGGGGATCAATTTTATTGAACTTTACATTAACGGAAAAATAAACAAATGGAATCCGCCGAACAGCAACGGCAGCAAACCGACCATTCCTCTTTCCGTAGATTCCGGCTTTATCAATTCAAGGATAAGTTATTATTTAATTTATTACGATAAAGACGGTGCCTCTGCCCGCAGCGATACAATGAAAAATATTTTGATCTCTCAAATAAAAGTTCCGCCTTCAACGCCTTATGATTTTACACTTATTCATTTATCGAATAATACTGTTAACCTGTCATGGAAGGATTCACTAACAGGAATAGCTACAGGTTTTGAAATATGGAGAAAAGACGGATTTTACGGTACTTTTCACAATCAACTTGCTTCTCCTCCCAATACATTTAATATAAATGATTATAATCTTTCCGATACATCCGTTTATTATTATAAAATAAGAGCATTAAATATTAACGGGTATTCCGGTTTTAGCAATGTTATTAATACATACGGTAAAGGTGCTATGCATTCAATTGCACCGCCTACCGGATTAAAGGCCGTAGCGGTTTCACCAAACAAAGTTATACTTACCTGGTATGATCATATTATTGGTGAAAATTATTTTAAAGTCGAACGAAGGTATTCTTGGTCCTTATATCAGGATATAGCGTATTTACCTAAAAACTCAACTCAATATGCCGACACTGCAAACGGACTAGTACCTTCAACCGAATATTGGTATAGAATAAAAGCATTTTCAAGCAGGGATTCCTCTTGGTCAAACGAAGTTTATGTTAAAACTCCGGCAATTTAACTTGAAGCATTTTATATAAATGATAAAAAAATTAATTTTAAATGGTGGCTTAATTTTATAATAAATTGCAATGATTAAATTTGAAACCTAAAAATAAAATAAACAATGCACTTTTCAATTCGTTGAACGAAAATATCAAAACCCCTTTTTTGGTTTTAGATCATAATGGAGAAATATTATCCATAAATAAAGAGGGAGAATCTTTACTAGGTTTTAAACCTGAAACCGTCAATATATTCGACCTTTTTAGTGAACAGTCCGGTACAAAGCTAAATGAAATATTTGAGGAAGTTTATGATAGTAATATACCGGTAATAAAAAATTTGCATCTTACATTAAAGAACGACAATGATTTAGGCATCCGACTGATTGCCAATTCTTACAAGGAAGAAGATGAACTTTTTATATTCTGCACATTTCAGCCGCTTGAACATAGATTCGAATTGAAAGGAATTACGAACTACAAAGTTATTTTTGATGATATTTGCCGTATTATTAAAAATAAAGATATTACTAAAATACTGAATGAGATAAAATCTCTTTATCCGTTTACTTTTATCGGTAAGGAACGCATACTAAAAAAAGTAAATGATCTGGATGAATTGTTTTGGATAAAAGATAATAACGGAATTTATATAATTGTAAACAATAAATTTGCTGCGGGCTTAGGTCTTAACTCATCTCAAATTGAAGGTAAGTCTGCTGATTCCTTTGCTCCGGCTTATGTTATGGAATTTATAAACGCCGTTGAAGGTTACATAAAAAAATCTATAAGCAGTATTGTTATTGAGGGCGCACCTTTTTTAGGTTTATCTTTCTCAGGTAATTACCAGACAGTTGAAATTCCACTGGCCGATGCAGACAATAATGTAATAGCTATAATCGGTATCGGTCAAACATTAGAAGAAGAAGATATAAAAGCCAAAGAAGAAGAGCTGCTTAATCCTGACAAAAACATTATAGAAGATTTCCAAAAACCGCTGGCATTTATAAATAAAAACGGAATAATCAAGCAAACTAGTAAAGAATTTTGTAAATTATTCTCCGATGTTTTTTCCGATTTGAGAAATTTTTATTATACTAAAGTTGTCCCTATAAAATTATCGGAAAAAATTCAAAATTTTTTAAATTCTCCGGATAAGACATATAGTTTTGAATTTACATTTAACTTACACGGAAACGGTAATAAGTTTGAAACTAAAAACGTATATTTAAGTAAGATCTTCACCGGTGAAAATAAATATGAAGGATTTTCCATTTTAATTGGAGAAGCTTTATCGGAAGATAACTTAGAGCAATTAATTTTAAGAAGAGGAAGAATGTTTGAAATTCTGATTCAAAATAATCCCGAACCTATTTTTATTTATGATACGGAAAATTTAAGGTTCATTGAGGCAAACGATGCTGCGCTTGCCCTATACGGATACAGGAAGGATGAATTTCTGCAGATGGATTTAACGGATTTATATACACCGGAAGATATTCAAACTCTTTTGGATTCTTCTCATTCTGCAGCACGCGAAGGGAAATTTACAGGCCCCTTTAAACACAAGAAAAAAGATGGTTCTTATATTTTTGTTGAGATTAGTAAAATTAGTTTTAAATTTCACGAGAAGGATGCACATTTTAATATTATAAGAGATGTTTCTGAAAAGCTGGAAGCTGATAAAAAGAACCAAATGTTTAGATCTGCTTTCGAAAATACCGGTGATCTTTTATTCATAACTGATAATACGGGATTTATTAATTTTATTAATCAATCGGTAAAAAATATACTCGGCTACTCCAAAGCAGATTTGCAGAATTCTTTATTTAATGCATTGGTTAAAAGCGACGATAGAGGAACTATAAACTCTTCTATTTTTCAATCGCATCTTAAAGAAACAACTACCGTTTCATCCGAACTTAAAAAACAAAACGATAAATATATTCAATGTGATCTAACGGCTACACCTATATTAAATTATAAAGACGAAGTTGAAACATTTTGTATTATAGGTAAGGTTAATAGACAAGATGAATTAAATGAAAAAGAAATAGTTAGGGAGGTAATTAAGGAAGTGATTGTAGAAAAACCTGTTCAAGTTAATGGTAAAACCACCGAACCGGTTGATCTGAATTTCCTTTCCAGTCTTTTTCATGAATTATTAACTCCGATAAATGTTATTTTAGGTTTTGTTCAGGATTTAGCGGAGAGCATTGAAAATCCCACTACCGAACAAAAGGAGGGGATGGATATAATTAACCAAAATCGTGACCGGCTGCTAAACATAATGAATTCCGTGGTAGAGTATGCAAATATTCAGCAGAAGGAATTCGAATTAGCTCCGCAAGAAATAGGAATAACCGAAATTATCGATAGACTGCATAATGAGTTTGATGAAATTTCCAGCTCAAATGAAATTGAGTTTGCTTACGGTAAAATTTCTTCATCACTGCGATTCGAATCCGATAAATCAAAATTTCAAAATTTGATGTATCAGTTTGTTAAAATAGTAACTCGATTAAATAAAGAAAAGAAAATTTATTTTTCTGCCTACCAAATTGAAGATAATGAATTTATAATTTCGGTAAAGGATAACTATTCTTCCATATCTCCTTATTTGCTGGAAAAATTAAGTGCTATATTCCAGGGAAAAGACGACACTGCAATAAAAGAACCCGGTTTACCAAAGATTACCTTACAGATTGCCAAATTACTGCTAAAAGTGCTGAAAGGTAGATTTGAAGTTATTGAACAGGAAACCGGTAAAGCAGATTGCGGACTTGTTTTTCCATTAATCTTGAAGAAAGAAGAAAAAACTATAGAGGAAGTTAATGAAAGTATACACGAAATAACTTCCGAACCGGTTACGAGAAAAGTAGAAGAATTTGAAGAAACTTTTCATGCAAGTCTTCCCGCCGAGGAAAATATTGAGCCTGAAGAGGAAATTGAACCTGAAGAAACAGAGATCTCTCTAACAGAAAATATTGCTGATGAAGATGAAAATATTGATTTTGAGCCGGTGAGACACAAGACTGTTGAAAGAACTCTTAATAAGCCGGATATTTCCCAATTATCATGTTTGTATATTGAAGACCAGGTAGATTCGCAAATTCTATTTAAAGTTCAAATGAAAGAATTAAAGGAAATAAAATTTGCGGTAAGCTTTGAGGAAGCTCTGCCGCTGCTAGACAGCAGTCATTTTGATTTTATAGTAATGGATATAAATCTTCAAGGTGAATATAACGGTCTTGATGCACTAAAGATAATTCATAAAATGCCTGGCTATGAAAAAATACCTATTATTGCGATTACTGCTTATGTCCTTCCCGGTGACAAAGAAAAATTCATTGCTACCGGATTTCATGATTTTATTTCAAAGCCTATATTTAAAGAGAAAATGATTGATTCGCTGGGAAAAATTTTTAGCAATGCAGTTTAAATTTCTTTTTATTAAAAAAGCAGGCATCATCTTATAGGATATAAAGGTATCTAATTTATCATTCCTTATACCTATTCATTTAATTCATATCTTATCATAATAAGTATTTTATGCTTATATTTTCTGTTAATGTTTTGCGGAGTAGCGGATGCGGCAACAATTTCAGACAAGAATAAAATCAGATAGTATCAAAATTAACCGGAAAAATTTTGTATTCATATTTATACTAACATTAACCTGCATTAATTTTAATTCTTTAATTGCACAAACTTTACCTCAGTACAAATTAAATGAAGTTGTAGTAACAGCCGGTAGAACTCCCATTTCATTTGCAAATCTTACACGAAACGTAATTGTTATAACTCCTGAGGAAATAAAAGAAGCACCGGTGCACAGTGTACAGGGACTGCTTCAATACGCTGCCGGAGTTGATTTGGCACAAAGGGGAGTTGACGGGGTTCAGGGAGATGTAAGTATAAGGGGAGGATCATTTGAAGAAACACTTGTTTTAATAGACGGTGTTAGTGTTGATGATTCCCAAACCGGGCACCATAATTTGAATTTACCTGTATCATTAGATGATATTCAGAGAATAGAAATTCTCAAAGGACCGGGTTCAAGTATCTACGGCGCCAATGCTTTTAGCGGAGTAATAAATATTATAACCAAAAAAGGACGGGACAAAACTTTATCGTTAAAATTAAGCGGAGGGCAAAACAGTTATTATGACGGTTCTTTTTACGGTGCGTATCCCATCGGAATTTTTAATAATCATATTTCATTTTCCAGACAAAAATCTAACGGCTTTATGTACAATACGGAATTTAATATTTCTAATTTCACATATGAAACATCAATAAACAGCGGCGAAAGTAATTTGAATTTATTCTTCGGATATAATGATAAAAAATTCGGAGCCAATAGTTTTTACTCCGTATTGTTTCCAAACCAGTGGGAACATACAACAACAAAACTACTGAACATTGGCGGTGTTTTCGGTAATAATGCTTTTTCTGTTTCACCAAAAATTTATTGGAGAAGGAATGACGATAATTATCTGCTTGATTATTTGAATCCATCTTTTTATCAAAACATTCATCAAACAAATATATACGGAGCACAAATTCAGGTTTCTTTTAATTCTGTTTTAGGAACTACTTCTATCGGCGGCGAATATAATACGGATAAAATAAAAAGTACGAACCTTGGAAATCATTCACGCAATAAAAAAGGATTTTTTGCCGAGCAAGAATATTCTCCTTTTAAAAGTTTTATGATAATTGCAAATGCTTTTGCATATGATTATTCATCGATAGGCTGGGAGATTTGGCCCGGAATAAATCTGGGATATGATGTTGTAAAAAATGTTAGAATATACGCATCTGTGGGTAAAGCTTTTAGAATACCTACTTACACGGAACTTTATTACTCTTCGCCGGCAAGTGTTGGAAATCCGGATCTAAAATATGAACAAACAATAAATTATGAAGCGGGAATAAATATTATTAAATCCGTATACAATGCAAAGTTAAGTTTTTTTAGGAAAGAAGGAACTAACTTAATTGACTGGGTTAGGGAAAACAGCAGTCAGCCTTGGAAAGCCAGAAATATTTCTTCCCTAAATACGGATGGATTTGAAATAAGCTTTATGACAAATCCATCGTTGATGATAAAAAACTTTCCCATTTATGAGCTTGGAATCGATTATACATATTTAAACTCGAATAAAACATCAGGGCAGTTCCAATCTCAATATCTCCTTCAATATTTAAGACACCAGCTTATTTTTAATGTAGAAAATAATTGGTGGCTGGGCATTTGCCAAAGCTGGGAAGTAAGATATGAAGACAGGATTAATTTGGGTAATTTTTTTCTTGTTGATACCCAGTTGTATAAAGACTTTGGTCAATACAACTTATTTATAAAAGCTACCAATTTATTTAACAAATCATACCAGGAAATTAGCGGAGTACCATTGCCGGGAAGATGGGTTACCGCTGGCATAAAATTTAAGTTAGGATTATAAAAGTTGGCGAAAAGTATTTATTTAATTTATTGTTGGGAAGTAAAATAGACGGCAATTAAAATTTTTTCACAATGTGAGTTCTCAAATTTGTAAATTACTAAGAAAATAAAAATATATTTAATAACTCGGATTTGCTACATATATAAAAGTAATTAGATAAGCAATTAAATATAGAAAGGAAAAATATATGGCAAGCACCGGTGCATCGGTCAAAGCAACACCCAATACCGTACGGCAAAATAACAAACAAAGTTACAAGGGACCGTTTGCTATTATGACAACGCTCTTCTTTATGTGGGGATTTATGACGGTGTGGAATGATATTTTAATTCCTCGTTTTAAGGAAGCATTTACATT
>JBJKQP010000043.1:0-5312 GCA_046705105.1 Ignavibacteriaceae bacterium
GGATTAAGGATAGACTATTTTAATCCGGATTCAAAATATTCCATTAATACAAAATATCCTTCACCTTACGATCCTACACTACCGGATAATGTAAATACAAGTTCGCTGCTAAATAATGCATCGGCTAAATATCAAATAAGTCCAAGAGTAGGCATTTCATTCCCGATTACAGATGAAGGTATTATCCATTTTTCGTACGGCCATTTCTTCCAGATACCGCCGTTTACTTATTTATATACCAACCCGGATTTCAAATACCCGGTTTCCGGAACTCCGACTTTCGGGAATGCAAATCTTAATCCGGAAAGAACAATTACATATGAAATCGGTTTGCAGCAGCAGCTGCTGGATAATCTTTCTTTCGACCTAACAGGATTTGTTAAAGATGTTAGAGATTTATTAGCACTGCAAAAAATCCAGGCAACTGCAAACAAAGCATATTATATGTATGTTAATAAAGATTACGCCAACATAAAAGGTATAACATTCTCTTTAAGAAAAAGAAGAAATGCAAACGACCTTTTCGGTGCAACTATAGATTATACATACCAGACAACCGAGGGAAGCGATACAAGATCGGCAGCCGCATTTTTGGATCTTGCTTCCGGCAGGCAAAGTGAAAAAATTCCGTATTACCTTAGCTGGGATCAGCCGCATACATTAACGGCAACCATAAACTTCGGCGGCAAAACATGGAATGCAACTCTTGTAGGAAGGATCGGTTCGGGTTTGCCTTATACCCCGCAGCTTCTTTATGAACAAATATACTTGAAAACAAACAGCGGCCGCAAACCATCTCAGGCAACTGTAGATTTACTAATAGATAAATCGATAGCTGTTTCCGATCTAACGTTTACATTCTTTTTAAAAGTATTTAACCTATTCGATACCTTGAATGAAAACTTAGTTTATGATAATACCGGAAGAGCGAATTATACACTCGAAAGAGAACTGGGAACAACTCAAGCTGCAGATCATTATGCAACACTTAATCCTTTGGTTAAAACTTCAAATGAATATTTTGTCCGGCCTGATTATTATTTACCCCCGAGGGAAGTTAGGCTTGGTATGACTTTAGAGTTTTGAAAGTATATTAACGGAGATTCTAAATGAAGATTAAATATATAAATAGCTTTTTATTAATTTTTTCTATTCTGTTCAGCAGCTTTTCTTTGGCACAAAAGCTTAATTCCAAAACTGCACAAGAACATCAGGCTGTTAAAGATTACATACAGGCACAACTGCGAAATAGACCTGAACTAAAAAAGTTTTGGAATTCACCCGATAAAAATAAAAGCAGCCGCGGCAAACTTTTAAAGACTACCGGAATGAAGGATAGGAAAAGCTACATAATGAACGGAAATAAAATTCTGGTTTATGTAACTAATTTCGGAGGCATAGGAGGCGGATATACTTTAGATCAATCCAGCAGGTATCTGGGTGATGTTGTCTGGAAAGGTTTGCCTTATGTATTCCAGTTTTGTCCTATTGTAGGTGCTTCCGTTCCGGATGCGAGAAATCCCAACAGAAAACTTCACATAATTTCCGATGCCCTGGATGATTACCCTCATTCTGCAAGACCCGGGGACGACTTTATTGAAATAAATCCTACCGAGGATACTCTATGGCAATTTCAACCGCTTCCGGGATATGCTGATCCGGATCAGGATAATATGGCACACAACCCGGATTTCGATACGGATAGAGATGGCAAACCCGATAGCTGGCCGCGCGAGTGGTATAATTCAACCTTAGGAAAATACGTGTGGCCGGGATATTTAAAGCAGGATGTGAACAATGCAGACCTTGAAGTGTTCTGGTCTATGGATGATCGAGATAACCGCGAATTTACTTATTATCCATATAATAATGACTTGAAAAAAATGGGTATAGGAATTCAGGTAGACGGAAGAGCTTTGCAATGGAGTAATTCACTTGCGGAGAACGCAGTCTTTTTTGTTTATACAATTACAAATGTTAGTGATAAAGATTTGGACAGTGTATTCTTCGGAGTTTACGGAGACCCTGATGTAGGAGGCCAAAAGGATAACGCAGATGATATAGGAATCTTTTTCCCGCCTTATTCAATACCGGGACATAATGTAGATAATATTCCTGTCTATTCCAGAAGCATGGTTGCATTTCATGATGACGGAAATAGCATTGGAGAAAATGCGCTGCCTGACGGATATATTGCTTGTAAATTTCTTGAAAGCCCCGGCAATCCGAATGACGGAATTGATAATGACGGAGACGGGATGGTAGATGAAAGTCAGTTCAACGGAATTGACGATGACCATGATTGGAATCCCGAAACCGATGATGTTGGAATTGACGGTATACCAAATACCGGAGATGAAGGAGAAGGTGACGGTGTTCCGACTGCAGGAAGATTACTACCGAACGGCGCTTTGGATCCTCTGCATCCGGGAGAACCAAATTTTGAATATACTGATCTCGATGAAGCAGACCAGATCGGTTTGACGAGCTTCAGCACCTGGCCCTGGGGAACTAAAACAGGTAACCCGAACAATCCAAGGGAAGGTTATTATGTAAGTAATGACTCCTTAATGTGGGAAAAGTGTAAACCTAATACACCCAGCCATAATGGCTTTGAAGAAGTTTTAACGGAAGGACAGGACATTACATTCGTATTCGGTTCCGGGTATATCTCGCTAAAAAAAGGAGAGACAAAACGAATCTCGATGGCTCTTATTTTAGCCGACGATATTGATGATCTTCTTACGACTGCTTCAACCGTTCAGGATATTTATAACATAAATTATAATTTTTCAAAACCGCCGGACCTCCCTACTTTAACTGCTGTTCCGGGCAACAAAAAAGTTACACTTTACTGGGACGATAAAGCAGAAAACAGTATTGATCCTATTACGGGTAAAGACTTCGAAGGATACGTACTTTACAGAAGTACAGACCCAAGCTTCACCGATATTCAATCCATTACCGACGGGCAGGCTACTCCGTTTTTATCCGAACCGCTGAAAACTTTCTCCGGTGTTGAATGCAAATGGGATTTGGTAAATGATTGGAGCGGTTATCATCCGGTTCCTTATAAGGGACGAGGAATTCATTATTATCTTGGAGATAATTCCGGACTTGTGCATTCTTATGTAGATTCCAATAATGTAATAAACGGACAAACCTACTACTACGCTTTAGTGGCTTACGATCACGGAGATTCTACTAACTTTCCTCCGACGGAAACTACCAAAAAAATTAATGTCGACCCCATTACATCAAAATATATTCTGGATAAAAACACGGTCGCAGTAATTCCGGGTCCAAGAGCAAGCGGTTACATACCGCCTGTTATAAACAATTCTAACGTTATACATACAAACGGAACAGGCAACGGCGTAATTAACTTTTCAATCTTAAATGATTTGTTGATTCCTGACGATAGGTATGAATTGTTCTTCAGCGACTCTCTGATGGAAAACGGAAAGATGACGGCAAAAAAGAATTACTCCGTAGTAGATACAAAAGTATATTCTAAAGAAATAAATTTCTATTCAACCAAATTTGCAGATATCGGATTCAATAATATTCTTGATGATCAATATTTAAATTTAAAAGATTTCAACGGAAGTATTATTGCAAGGTCGAATTCCCGGGATACTTCAAATTATATTATTGATCTTCAAAAAGGAAAGTTAAGAAGATCTTTCGGCAGTCAAATACCGGATAATTCATCTTTAACATATACACTTGAATTCAGATACTTGCCTATAGCCAACAGCACTCTTTTAAATTATGAGGACAATAATCCTGTGTTTGACGGAGTAAAGCTGCAGGTAACAGATCAAGCTCAAATAGAATATGACCCGGACAGATCCAAGTGGCTGAACGGTAATTCCAATTTGATATTCAGCGCTGCTTTATCTTCCGTTGGTTCAGGAACAAATAAAAAGATTTATCCGGCAGATTATGAAATTAAATTTTCATCATCATATATAGACTCCGCATTCATTAAACCGCCGGGAAAGCCTATAGCGAAATACCCGGTAAAATATTCGGTAAGCGATGTTACGTCGGGTGTTCCGCAAAGAATATTAACATACCTGAATGAGAATAATGCAACAAGAGACTCGGCCTGGAGTCCAGGTGAAGAAATAATTTTATATAAACCCGGCAGTACAAAAAGCACAGACATGCTGACTTGGGGTGTAAAAATTTCTCCTCCTACGGATACTACTATTAAAGAAGTTATTCCTCCCGGCGACGGAGATATTCTTTTTATAGCTACCAAGAGACCTTTTACGGTTCAGGATACTTTTTATCTGAAAACTAATAAAGGTATGCTGGATAATAAAACAGCCACCAACGGTTTGGATAACGTCTATGTAGTACCTAATCCTTATGTGGCATATAATGCACTGGAACCTCAAAACAGGCTTTCGGATCAGTCACGCGGCGAACGCAGAGTATATTTTGAAAACTTGCCGCCTAAATGCACTATACATATTTACTCAATAGTCGGTGACCCCGTACGAACTATAGAACATAATTCCGGTTTTTCTAACGGCAGAGAATATTGGAACCTATTGAACAGAGACGGCTTTAGCGTATCCTATGGTTTGTACATAGCATACATCGATGCCCCGGGCATTGGTCATAAAGTTATAAAGTTTGCTTTGATTAAATAGGTTAATAGTTAAGGGTTAATGGTTAATAGTATAGGAATTCCCGTTAACTATTAACTAATAATAATTAACTGTCTGTTAATGGTAAAGTGTTAATGGTAATTTTTAATGTAGTTATTCTACAGATAACATATAGTGAGAATAATTTTTGAGTGTAACACAGCAAATAAAAAGTTTTGAAGATCTGGAATGCTGGAAGGCAAGTGTAGATGTTAGAAAGTATATCTCCGCTTTGATTAAGAAGTTTCCGGACTCAGAAAAATATGATTTGATTGATAATATGAAACGGGCTTCTCACTCAGTTACTAGAAATATTGCCGAAGGTTATGGAAGATTTCATTTCAAAGAGAATATACAATTTTGCAGACACAGCAGAGGTTCATTATATGAGTTAATTGATGATTTAATAACTTCAATGGACGAAAATTTTATTACACAAGAAGAATACTTATGCGGAAGGGATAAAATTGAAACAGCTTTACGCATTCTAAACGGATACATTAATTATCTTAACAAAGCATTAGACAATAAAAAGAATAATGTCTCTAGTAACGATTAACTATTAACGAATAACCAATAACAATTAACTTTTTGCGTTACATAAACATCAGGAGTTAATAAATGAAATTTTATAAATATATAGTAATT
>JBJKQP010000044.1:0-8415 GCA_046705105.1 Ignavibacteriaceae bacterium
TCTTTATTAATGTTAAATAATTTATCATCGATAAATTTCCCTGCTGCAGTTCCTTCTCGGACAATCCGAGCAGCTTTTTATAATCATTAATCTGTACTTGTAAATCGGAAAGATTTTTTCTTAATGACGCTATCCTGTCTTCCGCATCCTTTCGTTTTACATAAATATTTTCAGAGAGAAAATTCTTATAATGAGTAAGAGATTGCTCGGCAATATAAGTTTGCTGCCGAGTTATACTTCTCTGGTCTCCGTCAAGTATCGGCAGCGAAAAATTTATACCGGCACTCATACCGAATTTTCTCTGGATATCATTTAATTCAACTGCATTAAGACCTGCATTAAAAAATAAATTCACCTGGGGAAGATATTTAGTTTCAAATACTTTTTGTTGGCTTGCAGTATTCAGGCTGTCCAGATAGTACTGCGTTAAAAAATTTGAGGAAGGCGGTGCTTTTGTTAAGATTAAATTAACCGAATCTATTTTTACGGTTTGAGTATCTTTTATCCCGCAGACGGAATACAACTGGGCAAGCCCGCTTTTATAGTTCTGCCAGGTTTGTTGAAGATTTATCTGTTGTGTTTTTAACTCTATCTTTAGGAGTAAGTAATCCTGAGCTTTTGCATATCCCCTTGAAACAAGATCACCTGTAATATTAAGCTGTTTGCTTAAATTATTTTCAATTTCTTTGGAAAGATTATAAAGCATTAGATATTGTAACGTGCCTAAGTATAAGTCCGTAACCTGTTTCCTTATGTTATGCTTCTCCATAACGGATTTGTTCTTATAACTTTTCCCTTCGGCTAATCGCTGCTCTTTAAGAGCATTTAATAATCCGCCGTTAAAAATATTCTTTTCCAAATTTATTTGTGCGGAATATAAACCGCCGTTGGTTATAGCTGCATCATATCCAATTGCTTTTGGGTCCGGGTTTGGAGTAAATAAAATTCCGTTGTTATTAAAATAAGGAGAGAACAATACATTACTTGAAAGATAAACCTGAAATGCCGAGTTCTGTGCAGCATCTAATTTGCTTTGAAGATTATTTATTAGAAATAAGTTACCGTAATCCTTAATTACCGGGGAATTGTTTAATGCTTTATTAATGAAATAATTTAAATTGTACTGCGCATAAATTAAATTGCTTAGGCACACTAAAAAAAATAAAACTTTTCCTAATTTCATCTATAATTATTTTCTTTTTTAACTTTTTATTTAAAAACTTTACGGTAAAAGATTAGCTTTAATTACAAATCTTTTAAAAATATCTAAAAATAATTTTATTAACCAGGTTTTTAGAGAATAAGGTATAACGGATTCCAACTACTTTAAATCTAAGAAAAATCTCTACAATTCTTAATCCAAATGTTCAAGTGTTCTTAATTCTTCATTTAACTTGAATACTTGAATACGGAACAATCGAATAAAGAATTAAGAATAATAAGACTATGAAGAATTTCAAATACTTTTAGCCGGAATAAAGGTATATGGGTATAAAGTTAGTTGAATTCAGATTCGAGAAATATTTACAATACACTCACATATTCACTAAACTATTATACCCTATACCAAATTCCTTATACATAGAATTTACTTACTTCTTCTCCAGTATTAATACACCGAAACTCTTGTTCCCGTTTTTTCCTTTAATCATTCCCGGCAAATAAATATTATGCGTATCGGGATCAAGTGCCATTGTCCTTAATCCTTTTTCGGTAGTAATATTATCAATTACCTTAAATTTTTTAGGAGAAATTTCTTTAATTACGGTTAATGTGCCTTCTCCGTTCGAACTGAAAGCAAGATGTGTTTCGGGATCATACCTGCATGCATCAACATGCCCGCCGATTGGAACCGTTGTTATAAGCTTACCGGTTTTTCCGTTAGATATTGCCATCATTTTATTGTGGCAGCCGGAAAATAAAATTTCGTTCTTTGTATCAATTGCCAAACCGGAAGGTCCTTTTGCCGGTGCCAAAGACCATGTCTTAATTATCTTTAATGTTTTTGGATTAAATTCCACAACTTTACTTTTGTCTTCCAGGTTAACAAACATCAAACCTTTTCCGTTCGATACAACAAATTCGGGACCTCCTTCAAGTTTAATTGTGCCGACAACTTTATTCGTCTTTGCATCGATAGCCGTTATATTGTCGCTTCGTCCGTTCATTGTAAAAACTCTTTCCGAAAACGGATCATAAACAATTGCATCGGGGTCTTTGCCGGTTACATGAATCTCTCCGGTTTTCTTCAAGGTTTTTAAATTGAAAACCGTAACTGTATCACTTCTTCCGTTGCTTATAAAGCCCTTTCCCAGTGCATCGGCAAACACTGCACCATGTACTCCGCTTAAGCCGTCAATTTCACCGACAACTTTATTTGTTTTTAAATTAATTACATGAATACGATCCGCATTAGAAATATATAACCTATGCATCGGCGCATCTACGGAAGCATAGTCCCACCAGCCTTTTCCGCCGATATTAATACTGCCCGTTATTTTATATCCCGAAGTTTGGGAAATCAAAACAGCAGGCGTTAAAATTAAAAAAGAACAAAGAAACAGAAATAATTTTTTCATATTTACCTCAAACAAATAATTGTTTATTGTATCAAACAAGTATCATTCTTAAAAACCTTTCTTACTTAAATGATACTCTTTGGAGTATTGGATTCCTACAATTTCATCTCTAAGAGAAAATCTCTTAGCCGCCTCCGGGCAAGCCTTGCCAACGAGCGGGAAAATGAATATTGAAAATTGAGCGTTGAGCATTGAGAATTTTTAATGTTCAATATTCAACTCTCAATTCTCAATTAAGTTTATTTTGGAATTTCAAATTCATTTTGCTGGAATATTGGAGTTTATTCCAATATTCCACTACTCCATTTTTCCTAAACGCTGCATTATGTGAGTTAATTCTAATTTTTTATGCAGCCATACTTAACCAGTAATAGATTGTCATCTTTAATCAGCCCCACGTTAGGAGCATAAATTTTATACTCTTTTACGCCGGGTTCCAAAGGAGTAGATTCTTCAGTCTCCAGACAACTGCTGAAAGTATCCGCCGGAGTTTTTAAAGATTTATTTTCCGAAATAATCTTAGCTCTGTCCATAGCTGTTCCAGGTGCAATTTCCTGATAATATTGTGAGCCTAACAAGGTTGCTCCGGGCATTATTAATCCAAACCTGGCGCCGTTCTTTCCCGCCAGCCAGCTTCCTTTATGACTAATAATTTTATTGCCCTTATAAATATCAACATCCTCGCCGAAATAAAATACACTGTTACTCTGGTTGTCTATTGCATAATAGTTTTTTGAAACTTCGGCAATTATCCCGTTATGATATTCTTTCTCCTCAACAATTCTGGTTTTAACTCCGTCAACAATTTTGGTTTCACTCATTACGGTTATAATTACTTTTGTTTTTACATTATCTTCAATTCCTTCAAGTATCAACTGATGGCCGGGCTTTAGAATAAAAAAAGTATTACTGCCTTCCGAAACGAAATCGCTTTTATCGACATGAAAGTTTCTAGTCCATTTATTGTCATCCGTTGTTTGAGCAGTATAGGTTGATGACTCTAAAATTATGATTATGGCAGTCATTATGACTGCCAAATATAATTGTCCTAATTTCAAGTTATTCTCCAACCAAAGGTTAAAATTAAAAATGAATATGTTCAATCATTATCATTTTCTTCTTTTTCTCCTTTTTCACCTTTCTCGCCATTTTCATTTTCTTTCATAGATTCGGCTTTTACAAACTTGCCGTTCGGCCAAAGAGTTACATAATGTACTTTTTTATTGCTTTCAATTGATAACTCATATGTAACTTTTTTGCCGCTTGTAACTCTTTCGGCTTTATTTATTTTAAGTCCTTTAAATTTTGCTTTAAGAGTTTTCATTACCGGATTAGGCAGTGAACTTTCGGGAATTGTTTCTTCCACTTCCGTAATTTTACCGGAATGAGTTAACAGCAAATCTATATGCTGCATTCCTTCCACACTTTCAATTTCGTAATAACTATGCCCGTTTTCCTTTTCAATGCTTGTTCCTTTTATCTTTGCCTTAGGATAAGCCTTGTGAAATGATGCCAGTACTTTAGCAGGAACTTTATTAAGAGTAATCTTTTTATCCTGCGCAAAATTTAATGCAGTTGCAAAAAGCAAAATAGCTGCTATCAAAGGGATTATTCCAAATACTTTTGTTAATTTCATTTTAAACCTCCTTAAATATTTTTGTTATTGTTCCTAACAAAAATAAAAGGCCAATATGAAATAGAAGTGAAATTTCAATCAAAGATTAATAACCTCCCGGAGTTCCGTTATCTTGCCCGTTACTGTTTGACTGATTTTTTTCTTTATAATTATTGAAATTATATTTTAAATCCAGCATTACCTGTGGCGACTCTCTTACGAAATGGAAATAATTGTAAAAGTCCGTTCCTTGAGAATAGAATTCCCATCCCCCGGTGTGGAGCAAATCTCTAAGCTGTAAAATTAAAGACAATTTTTTGCTCATTAAATTTTGCTTAACAGCAAGATCTGCGGTAAAATATCCGTTCCACTTGCCCTGTGCGGTAACCGAAGGACTATGATATCTTGTGTTTAATTGAACATCGGTTGAAGGTGTTATATTTAAATCATTGCTGGTTTTAATACTCCAGTCAAAGCTTTCCCTTGCAAAGGACTGATTAAATAAATTACCCTGAATTCTATAATCATAAACATTACCCGTTAAATTGAACTGCCAGATTTTTACAGGATTAAACAAAATGCCGATTTCGGAACCGAGAGAATAATCGGTTCCCACATTGGCACTAGTGTGGAGTGTTACATTTTCAGCATAAACGGAATTTATGTCTTCCATTTTATTATGAGTAAAACGATAATAGAAATCATTTGAAAAAGATATCTTGCCGAAAAATGTTTGGTAACCGATATCGTAAGAGTCTATAAATTCCGGCTGAAGATTTGGATTACCTATTCGTACATCGGTAGCATCGAACCAAGTATAGAATGGTTCAAGGTCTCCGCCGTCGGGCCGTTCAATTCGCCGTGAATAACCTGCCATAATTTGAGTACCGCCGGCAAAGCTGTATGATGCATGAATTGAAGGAAAGAAATCCCATCTGCTTAAAGAAAACTGTTGCCCGGTTCCCGCTAATTTTACAAGCTGGTAAGTATATTCCGTGCGGGCACCTAATTGAACTCCAAGGCTGTCCAATTTATCGGAAAAGATTGAATAAGCGGCAAATCTTGTTCTGTTGAAATCGTTTGTGTGGCTGTACGGCTGCTGAAAATTATAAGTATTGCTGGTTGAATCATAAAAATAAAGCTTGTTTATATCCTGCCGAAGCCTGGAGAAATATTCCGTACCGGCGGAGAATTTTTCATTCTTACTTATCGGCAAAACATAATCCAGGTTCCCTCTTAACTCGCTTCCGGGCCCCAGCTCGGTTGTTTTGGTTCCGTTTATTTGGCTGCTTGTAATTGTTGAGTAACTTGCGGAAGCCTCGTTGTTATTACGATGTCTAAAAGACAAATTAGCAGTCAATTGATTACCGTCGTCGCCGAATTTATGCTGGTAATTAGCATTGAAGTCATAAAATGTACCGGAATGATTATGGTTGGTATTGTCTAAATAATAAAAATTTTGCGGCGCATTACTAGACCATTGATCATAATTCAAAGTGGAATTTCTCAAAAAAGATCTTGCGCCGTACCTTCCGCCGATTGATAGCACATCATTATCACTGAAATTAAAATCCAGTCCGCCTCTTATACCGGATAAAGTCCTTCCCCATGTCATATCTCCATTGGAATTTAGATAAGAAGTGTTACCGGATATAATAAACTGTTTATTTTCAGTTCGTGTGCCGGGGAAAGAACGGTGATTAAAATCCAGACCCAAATTATAGCTTATAAAAGGAGTTTTATATTGGAAGATAAAATTGCCGCCGTATTTATTATTAAGGCCTCCCATAATATCTACCAAACCGCTTAAACCGAGATTTGCATTTTTCTTTAAAATAATGTTAATAACACCGGCTGTTCCGCTTGCATCGTATTTTGCCGAAGGATTTGTAATCAATTCAATTGACTTAATAGAACTTGCCGGAATTTGCTGTAATGCATCCTGAGAATCCATAACCGAGGGATGCCCGTTAATAAGAACCTGAAAGTTTGTGCTGCCTCTTAAGCTTACATTACCGTTAATATCCACGCTTACCGAAGGTACATTTTCAAGAACATCCGCTGCGGTACCGGACATTGCCGTCTGCATCTGGCTTACATCAATTACTTTTTTATCAAGCTCATAAGTTATAGGTGATCTTCTCCCGCTTACTTCCACGCTCTGTAAATTTATTGCCGAAGGTTTTAAATATATTTTACCAAGATTCAGATTAGGTTTTGAATTTGAAATTATTACATTCTTAATCCTTCTGGTTGCATATCCGATAAATCGTACCTGCAAATAATACCTGCCGGTCTTAATTCCTTTTATTAAAAATACACCGTTTTTATTAGTTACCGTACCTGTAATTTGAGTGCTGTCTTTAATAGTTAAAAGTATAATATTAGAAAATTGAATAGGGTCTTTAGTTTTTGCATCAATAACTTTACCCGTAATTGTTCCCTTAACGTTTGATATGTTTTTTTTCTGACAATAAATTAAACTTGTAAATGAAAAGGATATGGTTAAAATTATAAATATTTTTCTCAGCATTATTTCTCCGTCTCAGGATATTCCGGTTAAAAAATATTTTGTCTAACATTTCTTTTTGTTTAGTAAAAAAAAGATGTTGATAGTATAATATTAAAGCCGGTAAAATAATATTTATAGATGAAAATAAGATGAAAAAAGAGAATTAAAAGTCCATTGGTAAGAAATTCTGTGATGTATAATATAATAAAACGAGTGTGTTAATAAATTATGGGTAAAATTCTTTTTTTAATCCGTAATATTGAAACTTCATTTCAAATATATATTTTCAGTTCAACAATTCGGTAATAAAACAATTTAACAATTCATTTGAGTAACAGCATCTTCTTTGTAGAATGATAATCCCCTGCCGTAAGGCTGTAAAAATAAACACCGCTTGGATACAGTTGTACCTTATAACCGGAAGGGAAAATAATATGATAAGTTCCGGCATCCTGCCTTGTATTAACAAGAGTTTCAACTTCCCTTCCCAGGGCATCATAAACTATAAGTTTTACGGGGATGTATCCCTTAACCTGCACCGGGATTGTATATTTTATGTTTGTAACCGGATTAAACGGATTCGGATAATTTTGTTCAAGATTAAATGATCTTGGTTTCGTAAGGTCAACAGTATCGGTAATGTTTATACTTTTTAATATTTGATTATCCGGATCGAATGTTAAATAATTAGGCTTGCCTTTAATAGTAATAATAAATTGCTGGGACTGGGCATCGTTAAAAATTGTTACCGTAGTATCTCCTGCCGATGTATTTATTTTAATTTTAACCGGCATTGTAAAATATGCAGGATTAGTATTTACCGTTTGAGTAACATTTAAATTTATATTATAATTTCCGTTGCCTGCGGATTTGGAGTTCCAGTTTACATTATAGTGAGGATAATTTTCACCGTATATCCATTCATCAAAAAAATATTTAAGTGAATGCCCGTATACTTTTTCCGCATCGGCTTCAAAATCTGCCGTGGTGGCAACACCATACGCAACTTTCGGATCGGAAGCATATGTTCTTAATATTTTAAAAAATGTAGAATCACCCGTAATGCCTCTAAGCATATAAAGAACCACTGCTCCTTTGGCGTAAGTCCTATTATAATTAAAAATACTATTAACCGAAGTCGTATCCTGAACATAAACTGATCCCTTAGCTCCCTTTGCACTCTGTAAATCCTGCTGTATCATATTACGGTAAACCGTATCGCCTTGTGTAGCTTCAAAATATACTGCTTCCGAATATGTAGCAAAACCTTCGTTAAGCCAAATGTCTTTCCAGTCTCTGCAGGTGATCTTATCGCCGAACCACTGATGTGCAAGTTCATGAGCCTGAATATCTTCGCCGAAAGCACCTAGCGAAGTTGCCGTTTGATGCTCCATTCCTCCGCCCCATCCGAACTGCACCTGACCGTACTTTTCTCGAAGGAAAGGATATGGTCCGTATCTTTCCGAAAATACCTTAAGCATTGTTGTAGTCTTGTCCAGATAATCTTTAACGGAACTAAATGTTTCCGGGTAAATAAAATTTTCAACCGGCATGGAATCGGCTGCATCGTAATGAAAGTAAATAGTGTATTTTACATAATCGGCCAATGCTACGGAAATTAGATACTGCGCAATGGGGTAATGATTTTTCCATTCGAAGGTATGAGTGCCGTTTCCGTTATTTACAATTTTTTCCAGTGTTCCGTTGGA
>JBJKQP010000045.1:0-2847 GCA_046705105.1 Ignavibacteriaceae bacterium
ATACAATTACTCATCTCCTTTCTTAATTACGTTGTTATTTTAATAAATTTTCTTTTTCCTACTTTTAAAATTAAACCGTTTTCCGGTTTTATTACTGCGGTAATATCGTCAACTTTTTCACCGTTTAAGGATACACCGCCCTGAGTAACAAGCCGTCTGGCCTCGCCTTTTGATGATGCAAAATTTACTTTTGTAATCAAATCCAGTATTCCGATTTCCTTTGCATCGTTGCCAAGCTTAAATTCTGCAATATCATCAGGTATTCCTTTTTTTATAAAAACCTTATCAAAATCTTCTTCTGCTTTAACAGCAGCTTCTTTGTTGTGGTACATTGTAACTAAAGTCCTTGCCAAATTTCTTTTTAAATCCCGCGGATTTACTTTATTGTCATTAAGCTGCTGCCTTATTTCATTCAATTCTTCATTAGATATATTGGTTGCAAGTTCGTAGTAATTATAAATTAAATCATCTGGAATGGAAAGTGTCTTACCGTATATCTCTTCCGGCGATTCCGAAATTCCGATATAATTGTTATACGACTTACTCATCTTTTCCACCCCATCCGTACCTACGATTAAAGGCATAGTTAAAATAATCTGCGGTTCCATATCGAATTCCCTTTGGATATCACGTCCGACTAAGAGATTAAATTTCTGATCGGTTCCGCCAAGTTCAACATCGCTTTTAATTGCAACCGAATCCATTGCCTGGGCAAGAGGATATAAAAACTCGTGCACACTTATCGGTTCGCCTGATTTAAACCTTTTTGTAAAATCATCACGCTCAATCATTCTGGCTACGGTATATTTTGAAGCAAGTTTTATAACGTCCTCAAAATTCATTTTGCCAAGCCATTCGGAATTATAAACAATCTTTGCTTTTTCTCTATCCAAAATTTTAGATGCCTGGTCTAGGTAAGATTGTCCGTTTATCCGGGTCTCTTCAAGTGAAAGGGCGGGACGGGTTACATTTCTGCCGGAAGGATCGCCTATCATGCCGGTAAAATCACCTATTATTAAAATTGCCTGATGTCCTAACGATTGAAATTGTGCAAGCTTTCTTAATACAACCGAGTGGCCGATATGTAAATCGGGTCGGCTAGGATCGCATCCTAACTTTATTATTAAAGGAATACCTTCTTTTAATGATTTTTCAAGTTTTTTTACAAGTTCTTCTTCCGGTATTATTTCGAATGTACCTCTTTTTATCAGGTCCATTTGTTCATTTACCGGGGGAAAATTTATTTTATTCATCTTCATCTATAATATACTGTTTAATTGCGGAAATAAAATTTTTAAAGTCGTCTATATTATTTAACATTCCATATAATTTCTTAAGCTCTATTTGAATGTAATCATGTATTAAAATATTTCTAAATCCAATCATTCCTTTTAATTTTCCGGATAAGGTACTATCTATATATTTTTCACTTTCAAGTATTTCAATACATTCGGCATACGATTTTGGATTTCCTAAATTATATTTGCTTACAATATGACACGCAATATCTATTACAATTTGAATTGATTCAAACAGGCCGTATCTTATTGACCATTCGTCCGGCTTATTTTTTTTTATATCTTCAAAAGAAACCTTTTCTTTTAGGTCAAATAGCTCTTTAATATTTTCTTCCAATAGTATTAATTTATCCGACATAATTTCTCTCACCAAATTTTCCTTGTTCAAGCCTTCTTAAAAATGTTTTATTCACTTCACGTCTTAGGATATCAGTATCAAAATAATATAAGAAAGAGTTCGTTTTAAAATTTACATATAATTTATTTGAGCGGCATAATAAAATCTTACATGTTGTTACTACATTATACGATAATTCGGGATTCTTTTTGTAGAGGTCATTAAGAATGAGTAAATCAACTTTTTTATTAGTGATTTTTTCAAGTTCATAAATTAACAGTCCTTGTTCAAGAAGTTCCAATTCCTTCTTTACATATATTCCGAAATCAATATCACTTAGGAAACGTTCTTTACCAGATGCATAGGAGCCGAATAGTATAGCAAATTCAATATTTCCAAATTTTTGAAAATATTCTTTTACCTGATTTAATATTTCCTTATTCAATATTTTATCCTTCTTTCCTGGTCTCTTTGTAAATCCCGTTTTGCAATAGCTTCACGCTTATCATATACTTTTTTACCTTTGGCCAAAGCAAGCTCAACTTTTACTTTTCCGTTTTTAAAATACAACCTAAGCGGAATTAAAGTCAGTCCTTTTTCTTTAACCTTTACAATTAGCTTACGGATTTCACTTCTGTTAAGCAGCAGCTTTCTAGTTCTGGTTGGTTCGTGGTTATTTATATTTCCCTGCTCATAAACGCTTATATGCGCCCCGACCAACCAAACTTCGCCGTCTTTAATGTTAGCATAACTATCGACTAAATTTGCTTTCCCCGCTCTTAATGCTTTTACTTCCGTTCCCTGCAAAACAATACCGGCTTCATACGTCTGAACTATCGAATATTCATGTCTTGCTTTTCTATTTACCGTTATATCTTTTTCTTGGGCTGTTAGTTTTTCCATAAAATAAAAAAATCGGATTAGAAATTATTTTTATTGTTAAATAAATGCAAGAGGATCAAAATATGTAACGTTAAAATTTTTCTTGTCCATGGTTAAATTTACAAAAACTGCAATGCCGAATTGCAATAGAGTATAAAAATACCCGTCCATTTTATTTAATTTTGTGTAAAACCCGTCCAAAAGGGTAGTACCAAAAAGAGTCTCTAGTTATTAAATTCACGCAATATTTAAGATTCAAATTTAATTAAAAAATTAGTAATTAAAACGGGTTGATTCATTTTGGAAATAATTTTATTAGTTAAAGGATAT
>JBJKQP010000046.1:0-10069 GCA_046705105.1 Ignavibacteriaceae bacterium
GAGAGATTCATCTTTTATAGGTATGGTCTTTCTTATCCGCCTATCTATTAATTTATTTTCTGTTTAAATTAATAAAAATATTTTAACAAATTATCCGGGGATTCAAATGAACTCTCAATCAAAAAATAAAAAGATGAATAATTCCGTTGATGAGACTAAATATTCCATGGAAACGCATATGATCTATGGAAAAAACGTCTCAAAAAAATGGGATTATTCTCATCATGTCCTTCCTCCGATTTCTTCTTCGGTAATTTACAGGTTGGATTCCGTAGAAAGAGGAGCGGAAGGATTTATGGAATTTGCAAACTCGCCTATAGCAGGCGAAGACCCCATGCCGATTTATATTTACGATAGATTGGGTGAGCCGAATAAAGAAATTCTTGAAGAAAATCTTGCTTATATTGAGAGGGGAGAGATGGCAGTTACCTTTGCCACCGGAATGGGAGCAATATCCGGTTTACTTGGAATGCTTACTAAATTTGATGAAGAAATTATAGCCCATCATACACTTTACGGGTGCACATATTCATTATTAACAAACTGGTATCCGCGTTATAATATTACTACAAAACTTGTAGACCTTACAGACTTGACAAATTTACGCAGTTCTATTACGGAAAAAACTAGGGTAATATATTTCGAAACCCCTTCAAATCCTAATATGGATGTTATTGATATTAAAGAAGTTAGAAAAATCATTGACGAATATAACTTAAATAGGAGCGAAGCCGAAAGGATAAAGATAGTTGTGGACAATACCTTTGCAACTCCGTATTGCCAGCGGCCGATAGAATTGGGAGCAAACTTCACAATAGATTCACTGACAAAAGGATTAGGCGGTTTTGGTACGGATATGGGTGGCGTTGTAGTAGGGAAAGCAAAATACAAGGACATGCTCCTGTTGTATAGGAAAGACTTCGGAGCAGTCTTAAATAATAAAAGCGCTTGGACGGTTATGACTTACGGTCTTCCTACACTTCATGTTAGGATAAAACAGCAGATAAAAACAGCAAAGCGTATTGCCGAATATTTAAGTACTAATAATAAAGTTGAGTTTGTTAATTATCCGGGATTACCGGATTATAAATATTATTCAACGGCTAAGAAGCAAATGATTGACTTTGACGGCGATTTTGCACCCGGAAGTTTGATTTATTTCGGACTTAAAGGCAAGGATGCTTTTAAAAGCAAGGAAAACGCTAAAAAGTTTATGAATTGTGCTGCAAAAAAAGCTTATACCATGACTCTTGCCGTTAGCCTAGGTCATACAAGAACATTAATAGAGCATCCTGCTTCTATGACGCACTCAATGGTACCGGTTGAAAAATTAACCGAGTTCAATATTGATCCCGGCGGAATTAGACTAGCCTGCGGCCTGGAAAATACAAATGATATTCTGAATGATCTTGAAGAATGTTTAAAGATAATTTAATAGTTTGTTTATATTTGCCGGTAAAATTGGTTTAAATTAACTTGCATAAATAAAATATTAAATTCATTAAGGAATATTTTTAAGGACAATAATGAAAAGAATATGCCCTGTTGTAATCCTGCTTATAATTTTTTCCATATCTGTAAAAGCGCAAGAAAATAGTTCCACTGCTGATTCGATAGACGTTACTGTTCTTGATTCTTATGTTACCCCGGAAGTTCCGCATACATTTATGCTTACATTTTTTACAAGCAAAAATTGCAAGTCCCGGGTTATAATTGATAATAAGTACAAGTTTACGGTTTCCGATAAATTTACGGAGAGTCATAATATTAAGATTGATTTATCGAAATTAAGTTTTAAGACCAAATCCGTACCGTATGTTATTATAGTTCAGGATTCTTTAGGTAATATAACCCGCAGCGATAATAACGAATTTGAAATGCCGGGAGAAATAAAGATCAAGGACGAATCCAACTTTTTATTATTTTGTTTATTCGGCGGGATGGTTTTTGCACTTCCGGATCCGGTTTTTGTCTCTCAAAACGGCAGCAATTATTTTAGTCTTACGAAAGAAATTCCTTTGATTTCTATAAGGTCATCAAATTTTAGTTATCCTTTCGGATATTTTTCCGGCGAATATTCTCATATCTTTAATGCACCTTATAAAAACTTTTTTAGACTTGGTTACAAACAATTAATTGTCGTACCGGGAATACAGTACATCTCTCCCGGAATAGATTGGTTCACAAATTTTAAAGGCTTTAACGGTGCTAGTGTTGAATTGTCCGTCGGTTGGTTTAAGATATTAAATACATTTACGGTTTATACCAGATACAGGTTTAATTTCAAACCCGGCGATTCGAAAAATAATTTCCATGAAATTTCCATAGGCTTGTACTCAAGCTTTTTCTCGGTTTATTTTTAAATGCATTATTAATGATAGAAGAAAAGACGGAAAATAGGAATCCGGAATTAACTCCTTTTCGGAAAGCAAATTTTAAGAATAAAAAAATTAATTTGGGTGAGCGAGGTATCTACAATATTTATAATAAACTAAACAATTTAACAGGTAAAGAATGGATTAAATTTTCCAAATCCTGGTTTATTCATACACCCGCTAAAAGAAAATCCGGTGAAGTTTTACATCCCGCAAAATTTCCGGAGAGTTTGGCCGAAGAATTTATTTCTTTTTTTACCAAAGCAGGGGACTGGGTTCTGGACCCGTTTATGGGAACAGGCAGTACATTAATTGCGGCGGGAAGATTGAAAAGAAACGCTGCTGCAGTGGAGCTTTCGGGAGATTACTTTGATATTGCAAAGGAAAGAATTTACAAAGAAAATTTTAATAACATTGTCTCATGCATTCATGGGTCATCCGAGAATTTATTTGAGCTTCTATCAATGAATAATCTTAAAAATATTCAATTCGATTATACAATTACTTCACCCCCGTACTGGAACCAGCTTGAAAGAAATTCAATAAGACAAAAACTCAGAAAAGATAAAGGCCTTGATACAAAATATTCTTTTAGCAATGACGATTTGGGAAACGAAAAAGATTATGAAGTTTTTTTGGAAAGACAGGCTAAAATTTTTGATAGAGTTTTTGATGTTACAAAGCCGGGTGGTTATCTTACTATAATTACAAATAATATTTATTATAAAGAAAAATTATTTCCGCTTGCTTTTGATACGGCAATTTCATTATCTAAAAGGAAAAATAAAAGCTGGATTTTAAAAGATGAAAAAATCTGGCTGCAAAATGATAAGTCTTTAATTGCACTTGGTATTAACAGTGCATGGGTCGCAAACAGGCATCATCAATATTGTTTGATTTTTAGAAAGCCGAAATTGATTATTTCACATGAAGAAGAAAAAAATACAAAGCATATTCAGTCAAAATCTTTTGTATTAGAAAATGATAAATAATGCTGAGACATATTCCGTATCGGAAATAACAAAGCAGATTAAACAGACGCTTGAAACAAATTTTTCTCACGTTTCAATCGTGGGCGAGATTTCAAATTTTAAAGCTCATGTATCCGGCCACTGGTATTTTAATTTGAAAGATTCCGATGCGGTAATTTCTTGCACCATGTGGAAAGGCTTTAATAATTATGTCTTCTTCACACCGCAGGACGGAATGAAAATTGTTGCAACTGGAAAAATAACCGTCTATCCTCCCCGCGGCAATTACCAGCTTGATGTTCGTTCGATGAAACCGGCAGGAGTGGGTGAATTACAGGCGGCATTTGAAATGTTAAAGCAAAAACTTTCGGAAGAGGGATTATTTGATGAAGAATTTAAAAAGGAAATTCCTGCCTTCCCTAAAAAGATTGGTATTGTTACTGCAATAGACGGTGCGGCTTTCAGGGATATGATAAGTGTTGCTAAAAGAAGATACCCCGTTGCGGAACTTGTAATTGCTCCGTCAAGAGTTCAGGGGAGCGGTGCTGCAGAAACAATTGTAGAAAGCCTGCAGCAGTTAAATAAACGTTCCGATATCGAAGTTATTATTTTAGGAAGAGGAGGCGGTTCAATTGAAGACCTTTGGGCGTTTAATGAAGAGATTGTAGCAAGAGCTGTTTTTAAATCCCGAATACCGGTTGTAACGGGGATAGGGCACGAAATTGATTTTACTATTGCGGATTTTGTTGCGGACTTAAGAGCACCTACTCCTTCCGCTGCGATGGAATTGGCTACTCCGGATAAGGAAGAACTTATTGCATTCATTAATGATTTTGCATACAATTCAACCCAAAACATAACGGATATTTTAACTTCCGCACGTAGGAAAATTTATGATTCGCTTAACTCGTACGGCTTTAGATTGCCTTTGGATCTTGTTAGAAGAAAATCCCAGCAGGTTGATAATTTTATTTTCAGGCTTATTCAAAATATGGACAGGAAATTTCTAATTTATCAGAATAAAATTTCTTTGTTAACCAAAACAATTGAATCCAACAATATAGATAAGACATTAAAAAAAGGTTTTGTTTTAATTAAACAGAATTCTAAATTTATAATGCGTGCGGCAAATTTTAGTAAAAACCTGGATGCAAAAATAAAGTTTTATGATGATGAGGTTACCGTTACTCCGAAATGAGCTTACTAAAAGTTTGGGATTGGGTAAATAAAATTTTAAAATTGAATTTAGAAAAATTATTCATAAGGATTAAAAAAATAAGTGGGTAAAAAATCCGTAAAAAGCAGCTTCGAGGAAAAACTGAAACGACTGGAAGAGATTTCATCCTTACTGGAAAGCGATGACATAGATTTGGAAAAAGCAATTGCGCTTTATGAAGAAGGGATCGAGCTTTCCAAGGTATGCATTACAACATTGAGAGAAGCAGAATTGAAAATAACGGAACTGAAAAAAAATATGGAGGATTTACCTGCCGATGATAACGAATTATTTGAGGAATAAAATCAGCGGAGCCTTTATATAATGAAAGAAAACGGAAAATATGAAGTTTTATCGAAAATAAATTATCCGGAGGATATTAGAAAACTTGATATTTCTGAGTTGAAAATTTTATGTTCGGATGTTAGGGAATATTTGATTGATACCATTTCGGAAACCGGAGGACATTTCGGAGGAGGTCTTGGTACAATTGAATTAACCGTAGCTGTCCACAAAGTATTTAATACGCCTAACGATTTGGTTGTGTGGGATACAGGGCACCAGGCGTATCCTCATAAAATTTTAACGGGACGTAAGGAAGACTTAAAGCATATAAGAAAACTTCACGGCATAAGCGGATTCCTTCGAAGAGATGAAAGCAAATACGATACTTTTGGTGCCGGACATGCATCTACTTCTATTTCCGCCGCATTGGGTATGGCAGTTGCCAGGGATTTAAACGGCCAAAATAAAAAAGTTATTGCTATTATGGGCGACGGTGCCATGACCGGCGGTATGGCATATGAGGCTATGAACAATTCCGGTATTATTAAACCCGATTTAATAGTGGTGCTGAATGATAATAATATGTCTATTGCACCTAATGTCTGGCAAATTTCAAATTATTTTACGGAGATGATAGCTCATCCGGACTTTAATAAGTTAAAAGGTCAAATTTGGGACTTAACGGGTAAGCTCGATCAGTTTGGAGATAGGATTAGAAAAATTGCGGTTAGATTGGAAAACGGTATTAAAGCGGTTGTAACACCCGGAATGTTATTCGAAGCTTTAGGCTTTAGATATTTCGGTCCGGTTAACGGTCATAACGTTCATCAATTGGTAAAAATATTTGAGCAGGTTAAAGAACTTAAAGGCCCTATCCTTGTCCATGTAATTACCCAAAAAGGAAAGGGATATAAACCGGCGGAAGTTGATCAGCAAAAGCTTCATGCTTCAACACCTTTTGATAAGGTTACCGGTAAGGCAATTAAAAAAAGTGTTAATATTCCTTCGTACACTTCCGTTTTCGGCAATGCACTTGTAGAGATTGTTAGAGACAATCCGAACGTAATAGGCATAACCGGTGCAATGCCGGATGGTACGGGTTTGGATGTTCTGCAAAAGGAATTCCCTAAAAATTATTTTGATGTCGGTATCGCTGAAGAACATGCGGTTACTTTTGCCGCAGGACTGGCAACACAAAATGTTGTCCCGGTTGTTGCAATATATTCTACATTCTTACAAAGAGCGTTCGACCAGATAATTCATGATGTTGGAATTCAAAAATTACATGTAGTTTTTGCAATGGACCGCGCAGGCCTTGTCGGTGCAGACGGCCCTACACATCACGGTGCTTTTGATTTAACTTATTTAAGATTGGTTCCCGGGATGGTAGTTATGGCTCCCAAGGATGAATCGGAGCTTAGGGACATGCTTTATACTGCGGTAAAATATAACGGCGGACCTATTGCCTTACGTTATCCCCGGGGAACAGGTCTTGGTGTTCCGCTGAAAGATAATTTCGATTTGATTGAAATAGGTAAAAGTGAAGATATAAAAGCAGGAAAAGATATTGCATTCCTCGCCGTAGGTTCTATGGTTAATTACGCCGTTAAAGCTGCGGAAATATTAGAGGAGGACGGTATTAGTTGTCATGTTGTTAATATGAGGTTTATTAAGCCTCTTGATGAAGAAAAACTGGACGAGATAGCCAAAAGATTTTCCAAAATTATTACTCTTGAAGAAAGTACTTTGGTAGGCGGATTCGGAAGCGGCATTCTTGAGTACTTTAATGAAGAGAATTACAAAAATGATATTTTGAGGATTGGTCTGCCGGATCATTTTGTTGAGCACGGAACACAGGCAGAGCTTCATAAAATGTTAGGTATAGACCCGGAAGGCATTGCGGGAAAAGCAAAATTATTTTATAAAAATAAAACCGTTAGTCACGAGGTTACTCTTTAATGGATAAGACAAAAGTAGCGGTAATAGGATTGGGAGGAATTGCGCAGGTAGTTCATCTTCCTTATTTGGCAAAGTTAAGCAATGTGGAATTAGCTGCCGTAGCCGAAATAAATAAAAACAGGCTAAATACACTTGCCGATAAATTTAACATAAAAGAAAGGTATGAAGATTATAAAGAACTGCTTGCTAACAGCGATGCGGAAACCGTAATAATTGCAACACCTACCGGTACCCATAAAGATGTTTCGATTGATTGTTTAAAATCCGGTAAAGATATTCTAGTTGAAAAACCGCTTGCACGAACATCACAGGAAACAAAACAAATAAATGATGCGGCTAAAAAATACAAAAGGAAAGTAATGGTCGGAATGAATTTACGTTACCGGCCCGATGCGATGATTCTTAAAAGTATTTTAAACTCCGGTGAAATCGGTGAGCCGTTTTATATTAAGGGCGGGTGGCTTAGGAGGCAAAGCAGCAGTCAGAAATGGTTTACAAGAAAAGAGGTTTCCGGCGGCGGTGTTATTCTTGACCTTGGCATTTTGCTGCTTGATTTATCATTATGGTTGCTGGATTTTCCGCTTATTGAATCGGTATCTACGCAAAATTATTATCACAATACAAAAACAGTGGAAGATACTTCAATTAGTTTTTTAAGATGCAAAAATTCCTCTATAATAAATATAGAATCAAGCTGGTCGCTTTCAACTCAAAAAGATTCTTTATTTTTTACCGTATTCGGAACAAAAGGATGGGCATCATTAAACCCGTTTCATATTTATAAAAGAATTAACGAACAGATAATAGACTTAACTCCTTCACAAACCGAGAGTTCACTCAGCCTATTTAAAAAATCCTATATGAACGAATTAAAAAGTTTTATCGGAGCCGTAAACGGATTAAATCCTGTTTTTTCATCTGCGGAAGAATCGTTGCCTAGAATGAAAGTAATAGAGGCAATGTATAAATCATCGGATATTCATAAAGAAATAAAATTATAATAAAATGAAAACAAAAATTTTACTAGTTGATGATGAACCGGATATCGTTGAATTTCTTCAGTACAATTTGGTGCAGGAAGGATTTGATGTTATTACGGCATACGACGGCAGGGAGGCACTTACAAAAATAAGTGAGAAACCCGATTTAATTATTCTCGATATAATGATGCCTGTTCTGGACGGATACGAAGTATGTAAAAAAATTCGGGCAACCTCCGGTTTTGAACATACACCTGTAATTTTTCTTACTGCAAAATCCGGTGAAGTAAACGAAATACTTGGGCTTGAGCTGGGAGCAAACGATTATATACAAAAACCGATTTCTCCTAAAAAGCTTGTGGCAAGAGTAAAATCCAACCTTAGAAAATTTGAACCTGAAGATGAAGTTAAACGAAACCCGGCAAAATTAAAAGTCGGGCCTCTTTTAATTGACAGGGATGAATATGTAATACATATAGACGGGAAGGAAACAGTATTCCCGCGTAAAGAATTTGAACTTCTTTATTACCTGGCTAACAACCGGGGCAAAGTTTTTAACCGGGATACTTTACTAAGGGATGTGTGGGGTACCGACGTTTATGTTGTTGATAGAACTATAGACGTTCATATTAGAAAAATACGCGAGAAGCTTGAAAAGTATTCCGATTTAATTGAAACAGTTAAAGGAGTGGGATATAGATTCAAAAGTGTTTAATGAACTGGTATTAAATCTTAAATCTTCGCGGTTATACTTCCTCGAATTTATAATCTTTGATTTGATTTTTATCTTTTCATTATTATACATATTTAATCTTAAAGCATATCAATACCAGGTTACTATCTTTGTCGTTTTATTTTCAGTGGGGCTTCTTTTTTTCCTTGGCAGAAAGAGGAACAGGGAACTTAATGAAATAAAAGCCATTATTAATAATATTAGAAACAGCTTGTACACTTCTTCGGAGGAAATTATTTTAAGTTCCAACCTTTCACGTCTCCAGGAAGATATAAAATTGATGTTCGAAAAGACTAAAAACGACATTGAGGATTTAAAGAGGCTTCAAAAAATTAGGACGGAATTTTTAGCTAATGTCTCACACGAACTTCGTACGCCTATTTTTGCAATTCAAGGGTATATAGAAACATTGCTTAACGGTGCCGTTAACGATAATAAAGTAAATAAATATTTTCTGGAAAAAGCAAACCAGCATACCGCAAATCTTAATAATCTACTTAATGATTTGATCGACATCTCTATGATCGAATCCGGTGAGATGAAATTAAGCTTCAGGTATTTTGATATCAATGAATATTTAAAAAACCTGGTTAATGAGTTTGTACCTGCCGCCGAAAGTAAGAACATATTACTTACATATAAACCTTTGAATAAAAGATTGCAATTATTCGGTGATAAAACCAGGTTAAGACAGGTAATGGTGAACTTAATTCAAAATGCAATTAAATATACGGAAAAAGGCGAGGTTGTTGTTTATGTTGCCGAGGAAGAAAAATTCGGGAAAATAGTTGTTAAAGATACCGGCATAGGAATTCCGGAGGAAGATATAAGTCGTGTTTTCGAAAGATTTTTCCGCGTGGATAAGGCAAGATCCAGGGCGGTAGGCGGTACCGGTCTGGGGCTTGCGATAGTTAAGCATATCGTAGAAGCACACGGTTCTAAAATTGAAGTAAGCAGCAAACTTGATTCAGGCTCCGAATTTTCATTCAGATTGAAAAAATAATTGACTTAAGTGATTCAATTATTTAAATTTGTTAGCTAAATTTTAGAATATGAGGTAAAAATGTTTGCAGTTGTTGATATCGCAGGACAACAATTCAAAGTTTCGGAAAATACAAAATATTATGTGCCGCTCTTAAAAGAAGAACCGGAAAAAAATGTAACATTCGAAAATGTGCTTCTTTTATCCGATGAAAAGGAAACCAAGGTTGGTAATCCTTATGTAGAAGGCGTAAAAGTTGAGGCCAAAGTTATTGAGCATGTTAAAGACGATAAAGTAATTGTCTTTAAGAAAAAGAGAAGAACCGGTTATATAAAGAGAAACGGGCACAGGCAGAATTTAACTAGAATTGAAATTACCAAGATTGGTTAAAATTAGGAGATTTAATAATGGCTCATAAAAAAGGTCAGGGTTCATCAAGGAACGGAAGAGACAGCAATGCACAAAGGCTCGGCGTAAAGAAATTCGGCGGAGAAAAAGTTATCGCCGGAAATATTTTGGTTAGACAGAGAGGCACCAAATTCCATCCCGGCGTTAATGTACTTAAAGG
>JBJKQP010000047.1:0-5508 GCA_046705105.1 Ignavibacteriaceae bacterium
AATTAATTTGATACCTAGTTTAATACTATAACAAATTAAAGTTTGAGCCAGGAAGATTTATTGCAAGATTACAAAATTGTGTTCTTAATCCTTTATAATGCGGAAGAAGTAATTAAACCTAATTCTAGCCAAAGATATTTGCAATTTCTCTGTTAACTCTGCTTATTTTCTGTTGACTGAGTGGTAAAGAAATTTTTTACCACAGAGAACACTGAGGCAACACTGAGTGCACAGAGAGCTATGAATTTATTCTCTAAAGGGATTTATTATTTAACTTTACTAATCTTAACCAGCACTACACCATGATACGGTATCTCAGCTACAAATTTATTTTTGAACACACCCAAATCTTTTTGTCTCCAAAGATCTCTAGCCTTAAGCATTCCCGTAAATCCTAATTCGCCGGCTGTTAAAACTATTTTAGCTTTTCCTTGTTTACCTGTCCAATTAAAATAATCGCTGGGCTTTTGAGGTTTTTTGCCTACGTAAAAAAGCCCCACAGCTTTTGAACCGTCCTGCAAATCTTTTACCCAGATTTGTTTTCCGTCCTTATCGTAAATCCTGCTAGCCTGTTTACCCAGCGGGTCCTGGTCAACAGCAATTACATCGTCATTTGAAAGAAGGCTTAAAGTAAATTTATCAATCTTGCTTAAATCGCATCCGATTAGCAGAGGTGCAGAAAGAAGCGACCATAAACTTATATGTGTATATTGTTCATCCGGTGTTAATTTTGTCGGATGAAGATTCGGCCCCCATCCAACAAGTCCCACAACCAGCATATCGGGATCATTCCAATGACCGGGTCCTGCATATTTTGCATGCCCGGCTTGATTGAAGCCTATTCCCGCCATACTGCTCCAATTATCGGAGATGTCACCTGTTGTTCTCCAAAGATTACCGCCTACTTTACTTCCCCATTTCCAAACGTCTCCCATTCCGTACTGGCATAAGCTGTAAACAATATCGCGGTTCACCTTATTTAATGCATCACGCATTAATTTATACGGCTTTTGTAATTCCGGCAAGCTGTGGTTCTTTGCAATTGTATCGTAAGAACACCAGTCGTATTTCAAATAATCGAATCCCCATTGGGCAAATCTTTCAGCATCTTTATACTCATATTTATAGCTTGCGGTATAACCGGCACACGTTAATGGTCCGGGTGATGAATAAATTCCGATTTTCAAACCTTTGCTGTGGACATAATCCGCTAACTTTTTCATATCGGGAAATTTTTTATTTGAATTTATCATCCCGTTTTTATCCCTGGGCTGCCCGCTTAAAAGCGAGTCTTTGCTTCCCGGTTTAATAGACCACGAATCATCAATGTTTATATAAGTCCAGCCGTGATTTATTAAACCTGTTTTTACCATTGCATCGGCAGCAGCCTTAACTTTTTGTGCATCAACTGAAGTTGCCCAGCAGTTCCAGCTATTCCAGCCCATCGGCGGTGTTAAGCAAATTAAGTTTCCGACTTTAATAGTAAATTTTCTTTCGGTTTTCCCGAGCTTGTTTTCTGCAATTAAAGTAGTTACATAATCTCCTTTTTTTTCCATAGTCCCTGTAATAATTCCTGTTGTTGTATCTAGTTTTAAACCGTCCGGTAAATTTTCCGCAGAATATTTAATTGGTCTTTCACCGGTTGCTGCAATGGTATAAAGAAAAGGATGACCGGGGCGGACACCGAAAACTTCTGCTCCGTTTATTCTTGGTGTTGAAGGCGGAGGAGGAGTTAAAATATAAGGCTTGTAAATTTTCTTTGTAACAATATCTTCCGGAGAAATATTTTTGCTTAATTCAATTTTTGCATCGCACCAGTCGGCATGGTCGTAATTGTTTCCATCGCCTGCATCCGTAACTAAAAGTCCCAGCTTATTTATTCCTTTTAGATCAATACTTATTCTTTCTGCCTTATCTCCCTTTTTCATTATTCCGCTTTTCCATAGAACCTTTTTATCACCTAAGACATAAAACCTTACCGAACCTTGTTTGGTTGCTTCGTCATCAAGTCCCACATAAGCAGTAAATTTTTTTCCTTTATTATTTAAATTTAATAAATAAGTACTAACTGCATGGGTGCCTATACCTCGATCAAATTTTTGCCCTGCAATCGTAAGAGTGTTTCCTTCTATGGATTTATCTGCTTGCGGTGTTCCCCACCCTGCAGTCATTGATGATAGATCGAGTTTATCCAGCCAGATAGTTTGAGATTTTAACGGAATATAAATTAATAGCGTTAAGATGAAAACGATATAAAATTTCTTCATCTTATTTCTCCTAAATATTTTTTACTAAGTTCTTATAATTTTTTTTATTTAAAATACATGTTTTAAAATAGTATTATTTTATTTAAGTTGTATTTAATTGAACTATTTTTACGGGGCAAATAAATAATGCAGACAGGTATTAAAATAAATCTGCTGTTTATATTTCTAATTTTATTTCTTTTAGAAATACCAATCTTTAGTCAGCAAAAATTATCGGAATCGCAAGTAGATTCTATTATTGTAAAAGGGAAAAAGGAAATAAAAAATAAAGAATGGGGCCATGCAATAGATACTTTCGGAGACTTACTTGATATTGAACCGGATAACCTTACTGCAAATTATTATTATGCTATCGGCCAGCGAGAAACCGGCACCAGTAGAAATCCGATTGAACAATTGCTGAGATTTAACAGCGCCGAAAGACATTTTAAAAAAATTATAGCGGCCGACTCATCTTTTAAGGATACATTTTATCAATTTGCGGTGTTGGAGTTTTACCGCCGAAATTATTTTGATGCGGTTAAACTTGCAAATCAACAAATGAAAATAAACAATTCACTTGTAAGTGCTTCAACAGGCATATTTCATTTGTATGATATTATGCTTGCAAATGAAAGCAATGATAAAGTGGAAAAATTCTTACAATCCGGTAAATCTTACTACGATAAATATTTTTTAGGAGAATTTTACCGCAGGACTGATTCACTTAAAAAGGCGGAAGTAATTTTTAATACCTTAATTTCCGAGCATGCAAACATATCATTAATACCGGTTTATCTGTCTCTTGTAAAATTATATGTTCAGGAAAAAGATTATATAAAAGCTAATAAGACTTATTGGAAAGCAGTAAAAGCTGCTGCAGATAAAGTCGATATGAACCTTCTCATGGAAAATTTCAAATATATTTTGAATGCAAGAGAATTTAAAATTCTTTATTCGCCGATAACATTAAATAATTTTAAAAAGGCAATTAGAGTATTCTGGCTTGAAAAAAATCCTCTTCCCTCCTTCCCTTATAGCATGCGCTTAATCGAACATTTTAAAAGGATAATTTATGCGGAAAAATATTACAGGTACAGCGGATTCAGGTTAAAAATTTATGATGCAAATAAGCTGGAACTAATAAAGCACCCGCCCTGGTATTATTTGAATGATAAATTTAACGACAGAGGAATAATCTATATCCGTTACGGAGAGCCCGACGACAAAATATTCATAACAGGCACGGGTGAATCAAGAATGTCATGGCTTTACAAAAAAAACGCTCAGCATCCCAGAATGGTCTTTTACTTTATGGTTGATAACGATGCACCGCCGGGATACTGGACTCTGGTACCAATGCTTCTCGACCGGAAATCATTAAGTGAGCTAGAAATTTGGGATGCAAGATACCATGGCGTAAAACCACTTGACGCATCCACTTGGTACAGGTTTGAAAATGAAGGAGTTAAAACCGCCGAAAGAGGATTAACTACCGATTCTTTTACATGGCCGAAAGAAATTAAACCGCTTGACGCAAATATTTCCGTAAACCAATTTAAAGATGATAATCGTTCAAATTCGGTATCAATTGATTACGCCGTTCCGCTAAATGAATTAATTGAAAAAGCCAACAAAGATCATTCTTTGAAAGTAAACATATTAATTTTCGACAGTTCTATGAGTCCCGTACTAAAGAAAAATGATAACCTTACAATAGGTAATTCAGGTAAGAATATTTTTAACAACCTTTTTATAGACGGGTACAAGTTTTTACTTCCCAGACAAAAATATACCATTTCTATGGATATAAGTAACTCCGAAGTAACCAGACTTTACGGTGCATATTTTACTTATGATCTTACAAATTTTAACAAAGAATTAAAATGCAGTTTTGAACAAGCATTTAAAATAACACCAATCAATAACTCCAATAATAGGGACAGAGAACACCTAACCATACTTCCCAATCCGACTTTTAAATTCAACAAGTCGGACAATGTTTTTACTTATTATGAAATTTATAATTTATCGTTTGATAAAAACAGCAGAACGAACTACTCGGTAAATTTCGATGTGCGTCAAAAGGAAGAATCCAAAAGCATATGGGATTTCTTTGCAGGATTATTCGGTAAAAGCAGCAATTATAATATTTCAACTCAAAATAACTATAGCGGAACTTCAAAAGATGTATCAAATTATCTTGCTTTTGATATAAATGAACTTGAGAGCGGCAATTATGAAATGGTACTTAAGATAAAAGATAATTTAAGCGGGAAAGAAACTTCCACGTCATCCGAACTAATTGTAAAGTAATAGACGGATGAAATATTAAAGATTTAACAAAGTTTCGACTGATTGCTTAATTGTTAAATTGTTTTATTGCTTTTAGCAATTTACCAATTATCAGATCATTTATTTTCCGGATTTATAACAAGTTTAATAACATCAATTTTAATGGGGGTTGAACGGACGATTAAAATATTAAATTTATCGATAACAATATTTTCGCCCTCCATAGGAATTCTTCCAATATGCGTAGTAATAAATCCGCCTATGGTTTCATAATCTCCGGTAGGAATTCCCAAATCATATTTTTCATTTATATGATCGACTTCTACCTTACCATTTATTATAAAAGTACCCGGGGCTATGCGTCTGCAGATGTTTTCCTCAATATCAAACTCATCTCTAATCTCACCGAAAAGTTCTTCCATGATATCTTCTATTGTAATTATACCTGCCGTACCTCCAAATTCATCAATCACTATTGCAACCGAAACATGCTTTTCCAGAAACTCATTAAGCATTTCCAGGCTTTTCTTTGTTTCAGGAACGAATATTATTTCCCTTGTTATACTTTTCAAATCTTTCGGAGAATTAAAAAGATCATATGCAAAGATTACACCTTTTATGTTATCCAGGTTTTCTTCGTACACGGGCAGCTTGGAGAAGCCGGATGCAATAAAAACCGAAATAACTTCATCAATGCTCTGGTCAATTTCAATCCCGGTTATTTCTGTCCTAGGTCTCATTGCCTCGTAAACTCTCTGGTCTCCGAGATCAAATACTTTACCTATTATATCGCTCTCCTTTTTATTAACCACACCGGCATCGCGGCTTTCTTCAACAAGCGATTCTATATCTTCCCTGCCGAACAAACTGCTGATATTTTCTTCTTTTAAGTTAGACGATTGCGATAGGAATGAATAAATAGATGAGGTTAACTTTACAAACGGATAAAGTATGAACGATAATACTC
>JBJKQP010000048.1:0-28808 GCA_046705105.1 Ignavibacteriaceae bacterium
ATACTGCTGAAAAGGCGCGCAGCTCGCCTTGGGGGGTGCGGATAAGTATTACAGGCTTACTACCAAACCGTATTATCCTTCCGCTGTTCTTTTCTATTTCACTCAGCTTTCCGACCTTGACGCTGGAGACTTCTACTCCATTTTGTTTGGGAGGCTTTAAGTAGGCTATTAGAGGATAGAAAACAGAAATTACCAGACCGGTGATTCCTCCGGTTAGCAAATATTTCAGGACGTCGCGTCTCTTTTTTCGGACAGGCTCTTCATTCGAAAATTGCATGATATTTACCTTTCTGTTAAAGTAAACTCACCAAGCCATATTTCCTATTTTAAAATAGGAGTCCGTATTTTGTTATTTATTAAAAATTATTTTTTAAAGAACAACTTGTTAGTCTAATTAATTATTAGCTCCGTGACAGTCGCTGCAATCCATTTCTTTCCATGCTTTTCCAATATCAACCGGATGTATATATTTAACGCCCTTTAACGAGAGCATAGGCTTTTGATTTCCGAATTGTTCTGCTAGAATTGTATGGCATGCGGTACAACTTCTTGTTATTACTTTTCCGTCGGCACTTACATGCTTACCGTCGTGGCATCTAAAACAACCGGGGGAATATAGGTGTCCGATATTATTGGGATACTTTTCCCACGATACATCCATAGACGGGAAAAAGTTTCTCGAATAAATTGTTTGAACCCATTTAATAGATCTTTCTATCTCAGCTTTTTCTTTAGCATAAATGTCGGGATAATTCCCCTGATAAAAATTTTCCATATACGTCTTTATACTGTCTAATGCAATAGGCTTACTTGTATAACCGGCTTCCAATGCTTGTACCGAAACACTTTTTATATAAGGAAGAGTGGTATCGATAAAGTCCGCTGCCATCATATTGTTAACCGAAGTTGCCGGAGGGTTATATATGTGAGTAGGACGGTTATGACAGTCAATGCAATCCATCGTTCTGTATTTTCCGTTTTTTAATTCTTTTTTGGTAAGGTTAGCATCGGTACTTTTGTAAATAGTTGTTTTCCCGGTACGATTATTTTTTATCTTAACCCAGGGAATAACCTGCCTTGCCGAATCTGTTGCAAGATATGTAATTGTATTTGCAATATTCATATGCCAGTGTATTCCTGAGGTTACACCTGTTACCTGATTTCCGCCTCCAATATTTATCAAAAGGGTAAGGGTCATTTTGGAATTATTTTTATCGGATAGGTAGTAAACTTTTTTCTTCTCCATCTTACTATAAAAAACGTTAGGCCAGTGGCATTGCTCGCAGGTGGCTTTAGCGGGTCTTAAGTTTGAAATTGGAACCGGAATAGGTTTTGGGTATTTATGAAATATGTAAGAATAAACCTGGTATGCACCGCTTAATTTTGACCTCACATACCATGTTGCACCCGGGCCGATATGACAATCTACACAGGGTACACGGGCATGCGGCGAATACTGGTAAGCCGTATATTCGGGGTTCATTACCTTATGGCAAATTGTTCCGCAGAATTGAACCGAATCCGTATATTCATATGCTTTAAAACTGCCGAAGGCCGAAAACAAAAGAAGTAATATTGTTCCAATTGAAAATAAAGTAAAAGCCCTGCGGTTTTTGGGATCATTTAAATCAACAATCGGAAGGAAATGTTCTCTATGTTTACCTTTATTTTCTCGTCTATGTTCTCTAATAATTCCGATGGCAATTAAAATTAATCCGATAATCAAAAACACGGGTAAAATAATAAAGGCTACAATACCCATGTAAGGCTTTTGTTCGGAAGAAGTAGCTTCCAGCAGCATAAGAAATAGAATTAGCCCGAAGCTTACTGAAGATATTGCCGCACCTGTGAATGTTACGGGATTATAAAACGATGACGGTAACCATTTTCTCATTATAAATCGACTCTCTTTCTTTAAAAGGATTTTATCCTTTATTAAACTTTATCTATAAGCAAAGATCATTGCGTAAATAATCCATACAACTATGCTGAATCCCAGGCTAAGTGCAATCCAGCCGAAAATTTTAATGCCCCTAATTGCAAAATCCGGTAACGGATCTATAAGATTCTCTTCGAGATTCCCGTTTTCTTTAATTTTTTTAAATTCTGCAGGCCTGTCTATTTTATATTCTTCAATAGGAACCCTGCCCGTAAATATTACGGTATCCATAGGGAATTTTTCCGGCCTTAAGTGTGTATTAAAAAAATGGACTGTAAAAATAAAGCCGGTGGCCAGCAATGCTTCATCGCTGTGAATTATAGTAGCTACATTTATAACCCATCCGGGTAGGAAACGTGTAAAAAATTGCGGAAACCAGAGTGTTAAGCCTGTGGAACCGATAACAAAGACTCCCCAAAATACGGCAAAGTAATCGAACTTTTCCCAATAAGTCCATCTTCCGTATTCCGGTCTTTCTCCCATTCCGATAAACCATTTAATAGATGCAACTAAATCTTTTAAGTCGCCTCTATTAAAAAGCATAGAATCGGCTCCGAAGATTAACTCTTTCCATGAGCCGTATTCTTTTCTTTTCATCTTGTAAAGATCTATTAGATGAGTAATAAAGACTCCAACCATAATTACTGCAGCAAACCTGTGGATATAACCGGCTGTCTCAAAACCGCCTAATAAGTGAGACAGAATAACTGCCCAGCCTGTATATGAGAACTTCAATGTTAAGCCGGTAAAAGCAAGTGTAAAAAAACAAAGGATCATTGTAAAATGAAGAACTCTGTTTAAACTTTTAAATCTTTGATATTCTTTTTTTTCTTTTTTATAGTTATAAAAGTTTACGGGCTTATGTTTTATTTCATTAGCAACTATTTCTTTTTCTTCTTCCATATTAAATTCAATTTAATATTATGAGTTTAAATATTTTCAGGATAGCAAATTATTGCTATCTATCCGTTTCATCTTCATTTTCAGATTCTTTTAATCTTTGTTTTAATTCACGTCTCCATTTTATTGAGCGCGGCAGCCACAATAATGTATGCATACCTGCTATAAAAAATGTACCTACAAGAAGCCCGGTCATGCCCCAGAAAGTCCAGAACAAAAGCGGGTATTTAACAGGCTCGTGATGAGTAGCGTGTGTAAAATATCCGGCAAATTGTCTATTGGCACCTTCATGGCACTTTTTGCAAGTTTGAACTTTATTTTGAAAACTTAAATGAGACTTCGGGTTTTCAACCGGTAAAATATAGTGGGCACCGTGGCAGTCCCAGCATTTAGCTGTTTTGGCATAACCCAAACGAGATACCTGTCCATGGTAGGTATTAAAATAAGACTTTGCATAATCTTTATGGCAGTTGCCGCAGATTTTCATAATCTCAAGCCTAAAGCCTGTAAGATCTGTTCTGGTAATTCTATGTGCAGTGTGGCAGGTATTGCATACCGGAAGCTTTTTACTTGTCTTTGTAATAAGCGGAGAGTGAACACTATTTTCAAGCTTCTTTTCAATACCATAATGACATTTACCGCAAGTTGCTGCAATGTTTTCCCTATTCACACTTGATTTGGGATCCGAAGCAGGAAGTTGATGATGTGCAGTATGACAGTCGGTGCAAGTTGCCGTTACGGTTAAGCCGGCCTGCAATAATCCTTTTCCGTGAATGCTTTCAATATAGTTATGAACTATATTATGTTCTTTACCAACGTATTTGACGGCTGCCGGTTCACCTTTTCTATGACACTTTGCGCATAATGTAGGAATGTTTGTGTGAAAAATGGGTGACATCGGGTTTTTATTACTTAAAACATAATGAGAACCATGGCATTCTTCGCATGTAGGGGCATTGGGATCTTTCTTTGCCAAAAGCTGGCCGTGAATGCTTTCGGCAAATTGTTCTCCTTCCGATGCATGGCAAATTGAACAATCTACCTTTGCAGTTATTCCTTTGCATGGACGTACTAGCGAAGGATTAACCATATTATGACATTGGCTGCAAGAAATTTTTGAGTGAACCGAATTTTGAAGCTTCGTAACATCAACAAACATGCTTCTGCCGTCTTTTGATTTTAAGTTTACATTACCATGGCAGCCTAAGCAGTCCTGATCTGCAACACTTTCTTTATAGAGAACATTTCTAATTTTATGCGGCGGATGACAGTCAACGCAAACCGGCAAAACATGAGGAGTTTTTTCCCAAAGCTTACCCTTAATAATTTTACGGTGTACCGTTTCAATTTCGGCATGGCACTTAGTACATGTCTTAGCTATGTTTTGCCTTGCAATAGTAGACTGCGGATCGGAAGGCGGAAGAATTTTATGAGGGGAATGGCAGGATACACAGGTAGCTGCAACCGAAAGACCTTGCTGTAATAAGCCAACGCCATGCATACTTTCTGAATAATTTTCTAATATGTGATTCTTCGGAATTTTCTTCTGCACCTGAACAGGTGCACCTTCTCTATGGCAGCTACCGCATAAAAACGGAATCTTTATAGGTGCTACTACCGAATTAGGGCTTTTAATATTTACAATATCGTGAGAACCGTGGCAGGTTTGACATGTAGGTGCTAATTTATCGCCTTTGCTATGTTCCTTGCCATGTATTCCTTCCGAGTATAAAGTCTGCTCATCTTCATGGCAGGGAACGCATTGTGCCGGTGCTACTTTTTCCTTGTGCGGAAAGTCTGTTCCCTGTAAATCGGCATGGCACGATACGCAATCAACACCATTGTGAACCGAATTTTCAAGTTCTTTTTGATTTACATAAACGTGAATAACTTTGCCATCCACTTTACCTGTTAGGGTTTTATCCGAATGGCACATTAGACAATCACTGTTCTCTTGTGCATATACATTACTGCTTAAAATTGAAGAAAGCAATAGTGCAAACAGCAGTATAGTAATACTAAAAACTGCCGGAAACTTCACCCGTTTTAGAATAATCTTTTTTTTATCCCGTATAATTTTCTTCATGTTCCTATAATCTTAATCCCTTATTTCATCGATAGGTTCATTGCTGTTAAGATCATTTTGTTGTGATTGTATTCTTTCTAGTTGTGCCGGATGTTCATCAGCCATTTCCTCTTCTGTTATTGTTCCTTTGAACCAGGCAAGATTCATTGGATAGACATCCGGATTGAAAATAACAAAATAAATGTGCCATACTATTATTGCCAAAGTTGCCAACCATGCTTCGTAATAATGAACGGTTCTTGCAATTTGCCAGCCTTCCAAGGTAATAATATCCATAAAGGTATTATTAAACCACATTATTATTCCGGTAGCAGACATGATAACTGTTCCCCAGATTAGTGCCCAGTATTCGGCTTTTTCAACATAGCTGAATCTGTCTAACTTTGGTTTTACTTTTGAAATGCCCAAATTAAATTTGGCAACGCCAATAGCATCTGTTAAATCTTTACGTATAGGCAGCAAATCTTTTATAAGCTGTTTACCCCTTTTTGTTGCAGAGATGTAATAAATATGATAGAGACTAACTAAAATTAATACCGAACCGGCAATACGATGTATTATACCTCTAAGTCCAAAAGCATCTTTACTTAAGTCTCTAATAGCAACAACCCACCAAGCATCCGGGAACTGAAGCATAAATCCGGTTATTACAAGTAAAATAAAACTACCTGCAAGAAGGCAATGCTGTATTCTTTCGTTCTTTGTCATCCTTAAATAAAGCGAATGATGGTGATGTTCTTCAATTAATATACCTTCTTGCTTTAGTCTTTTTAATTTAGCTTTCTTTATAAAGTCGATTAGATTATGTAAGAACATAGCGCCGATTGTAAGTATAATGATTATAATGTAAATCGTAGAAATCCAGAAGAGAGTCGGATCGTTCGTTTTACTTCTTACACTTGCATGAATATTACCGATAGCAAATTTTTTATTTGCACCCGGATGACATTTACCGCAGGTCTTGGAGAGGTTTCCTTTATAAACACTTGATTTCGGATTGCTTGGCGGTAAAATTAAATGGGCTCTATGGCAGCTTGCGCAATTGGCTACCGTTGTTGCACCGCCTTGCAGTGCAAGACCGTGATAGCTGTTTTTAAAAGTACTCCATCTGTTTGGATTTAGCCCAAACTTTTCGGATAATTTTACGGAAGCATGGCATTTGGAACAAATTTCTTTTGAAAGATTAGCGTAAGATGTCGGTGCCTTAGGATTGCTTGGTTTTAAAATATTATGTTCACCATGACAGGTAGTACAGACTGGTGCATCTCTTACTCCTTTTTGTAATGCAGCAACGCCGTGAATGCTTTCTTTATATTCTTCGGCAATTTTTTTATGACACTGACCGCATGTATTAGGAATATTAAACCTGTTAACTGTTGAAGCAGGATCGCTTGCCGGTTTTACTTTATGAGCTGTATGGCAATTTACACAATTAGCTGCTTTGCCGTTTCCGGCCATTAATGCTTTGCCGTGAACACTATGTTCGTAAGAAGTAATAAATCCTGCAGAGGGAGATGTTCTTGCTCTAATTTCAGGATTGTCCAGATGGCATGATAGACATAGTTTTTCCTGCGCAACTTTTAGTTTAGCCGAATCTTTTACTGCAGTAATAGAAACAATCGGGTTTCTATGGCAGGTTATACATGTAGGTGCACCTTTAATTCCTTCTCTTAAACCGTTGGCATGTGCTGAAGTTAAATATTCTTTTTCTTTATTCGGGTGGCAGCTTCCGCAGGCTTTAACAATATTGGTTTTATAAAATTTTGAGCCGGGTACTTTTGGAGAAATAACATCATGTGTACCATGGCAACCTTTACAATTAACATCTTTGGGTCCGTCAACTCCGTTTGCTTTTATCATTTGCGGATGAAACGGATGAAGGAGCGGTGCATTCCTATGGCACGATTCGCAGTTAATAGGCTGAATATTTTTTTTATGAGGAATATTATTTATGTCGAAACCTGTATGGCATGCAATGCACTTAAGTTTTCCATGAGCCGAATGTTCCAGTACAGAGTCGTGTACAAAAAATGAAATTTTTTTAACGCCCTTTTTCATTTTCAATGTGCTGTCGCTATGACACATTAGGCAGTCACTGTTAGTTTGAGCACTAAGTTTATTTGTCGTTATCAACACAAGAGAGGATAATAATGCAATGAATAGCACATTACTTATTGATAGATGAGACTTTTGCGGATTTTTCTGAGTTATTTTGCTTACCATTTGCGAATTGAAAACTAACATGACTGCCTACCTGCGAAATTCTATAATTACTGAAAATTTGTTTCTAGGATTTTAAGGTCATTCACAGCTATATATTTTTATACATTCTTATTCAGCGCTGTTCTGTATCAAACCTAAATCTTTGATTATTCCTTTAATTTTATTGATTATTAACTATATCTTCTTCTTTTTATTTACCCGGGGACCGGCAGATTATTACCGGTGTTGGATATTCGGCGGAGATTTTTTTAGAACTTTTTGCCGGTTAATATTTTTTAGGCCGGGAAAATATTTCCTAAATATTTTATCTCCTTGGATTGTACTTCCCCTACCCAATTGTAAATGCTACTCCAAACAGAGCTACAATTAGAAACACAAAAAGAAGGTAAAAAATTACGTTTTTCATTTTGTTATCCTTAAATCATTTTATTCTTATAACAATACATGTCGGCTTAATTAAACAATGATAAGCCCGTATTATATAATTGAATTTCTTTATCTATAACTGAAGAATGTTTATTGATATCCTGGTATGCCGGTTTGTCAATCATTAAAACCGGAACTTTGGATTGATCTATCAGGTTTTCAATTAAATCTTCTATCCCGTCAATTGAGCCTACAAATTGGTCATCTGAAGACAATATAATCAGATCAATTTGTTTTTCTTCGGAAAACTTTAGTATTTCTTCTTTCGGATCGCCGCTTTTTATTACCTGGAAGATGCTTTCGTTGTCTTTAAAATTTTCCTTTAAATATTTTTTTAACTCAATACGGACAATTTCTTCAACACTTTTTATAAAATCATCGTTCTCCTGTGTATCATGTAATAGATTATCGTAACACAAATCATCTAATACATTTAATACATAAATTTCTGCTTTATATAATTTTGCAAAAGTTAATGCATATTCCAGTGCGGCCTTCGAAACGGTGAATAAATCAGTAGGATATAGTATTTTTTTTATTTCTTTCATTTTAATAATTTTTAAGAATCTTAATAAGGATTCTAAAATCGCTCAATTAAAAACAAAGAATATGCCGTAATTCCATTGATGATTTTTTTAATAAAAACATCATTTATTGCTGAAAACCTCACATTTGAGAATAGGTAATATTAAGCATTCTCATTTCTGGGATTGATTATTTTAAAATTGTTGAGTATGACAACAATTTCTCCCATTTGTTAATTAGGCTCATTTCGGGTTGGCGGTTTGGATAATAAAGATATAAAATATACTTATACTTTTAAATGTTAGACATAAAAACGATAAAAGTAATGAATGCTATTTAACCTTGTCCATCTCTCCTTTTCCATCTTCCATTTTTTGTTTTACATTTACCTATTTGCTAGGCTAAGTTAAACCAATTTTCTATAACTCTGTTTTCATTACTTTGAGAAACAGTATTGATGAATTCGTTTTTTGAAGAAATATATTCGTAGTCTTTTTCCCACGAAGAAATATTTTTGACAATTTGGTTTATTGCATCTGCAATAAAATAAATCTCATCATTATTCATTGTAGGATGAATTGACAATCGTACCCAGCCTGGTTTTTCGGAATAATCACCGTGATCAATTTTTTCCGTAATTCGTTTTGATTGATCCGGGCTTACATGCAGTAGATAATGCCCGTAAGTGCCGGCGCAGGAACATCCGCCTCTTACCTGGATTCCGAAACGGTCGTTAAGTAATTTTACAATTAAGTTGTAGTGTATACCATCTATATAAAAAGAAATTGCTCCGAGGCGATCTTGTATATTTCCTGCAAGAATATGCATACCGGAAATTTTGGACAGTTCCTTAAAAACTATTTTAACAAGTTCTTCTTCCCGCTTTTCAATTTTCCCGGTACCCATCTTTTCTTTTAATTCAATGCATAGTGCTGCTTTTATAGTTTGCAGAAAAGCAGGAGTACCGCCGTCTTCCCTGAGCTCTATATTGGCAATAAACTTATGTTGTCCCCAGGGGTTTGTCCAGTCCACCGTACCGCCGCCGGGATTATCCGGCACCAAGTTTTTATAGAGTTTGGAATCAAAAATTAACACGCCGGGAGAACCGGGGCCGCCTAAAAACTTATGCGGTGAAAAGAAAATTGCATCCAGTTTTTCAAGCGGATCTTCCGGGTGCATATTCATATCGGAATACGGAGCCGAACATGCAAAATCTACAAAACACAATCCGCCGTTCTCATGCATCATCTTTGCCATTTTGTGGTATTGTGTTTTTATTCCCGTTACATTTGAACATGCGGTGAATGAACCGATTTTAAGTTTTCTGTCTTTATATTTTTCAAGCAGCCTGCTGAAATCATCCAGGTCAACAAGTCCCTCTTTATCGGGCGCAATATTAACTACATCCGCAATAGTTTCCAGCCATGATGTTTGATTTGAATGATGTTCCATGTGGGTAATAAAAACAACCGGTGTTAATTCCTTAGGTAGATTTACAAATGCTTTTAGCTGTTCGGGAATTTTCAATCCCAAAATCCTTTGGAACTTATTTATCAAGGCAGTCATGCCGGAGCCTGCTGTAATTATAACATCATCTTTACCGGCATTAACATGTTGTTTTATTTTATCGTGGGCATGATGATAGGCAAGAGTCATATACGTTCCGGTAACGCTGGATTCCGAATGAGTATTTCCCACAAGCGGACCGAAGTCTTCCAGCATTTTCCTTTCAATAGGTAAATACAATCTGCCGCTTGCAATCCAATCGGCATAAACAATTTTCATCTCTCCATACGGGGAAATAAAAGTTTTATTATAACCGATTGTGTCTTTTCTGTAAGAATCAAAATAATTTTCCAGGGATTCCATGACCATCACTTAAATTTTATTCAAATAAAATTAAAATTATAAAAATAGAAAGGCAATTTATGAAAATAAGAATATGTATTTGCATACAAACTTTAGTAAAGTTTTAACTTAGTTTATTTTTTATCTATTTTTAAATTGAGTTCAAAAAAAATTTAAGTGCATGAAATATATTATAGGAATGGACGGGGGAGGGACTAAAACTCATTGTGTTGCTACAAACCCGGATGGTTTAAAATTATATGAATGCAGCGGCGAGGCTTCAAATTTTTTAGTTAAAGGGACACAAGTTGTTTCTGAAACTATTTTCAGTTTAATTTACGAATGCAAGGATTCTCTTAAAGCGGAATACTCTGATATAGCGGCTGTTGTTATCGGTACAACCGGAGCGGGACGAAGAAGTGATGCCGAAAAACTAAAACATGATTTTATTAGGTATGCGGAAAGTGCCGGCGTTAAATTTAACTTATTCGAAGTTGAAAGCGATGCAAGGATTGCCCTTGAAGGTGCCTTCTCGGGAAAACCGGGAAGTATATTAATTGCTGGAACAGGTTCAATAATGTTTGGAAAAGACGGCAGCGGCAAAATTCATAGGGTCGGCGGATTTGGAAGATATTTGGGTGATGAAGGCAGCGGATTCGTGATCGGAAGGAAAGGATTGGTTACGGTATCCAAAGAATTGGACGGCAGAGGTAAGCCTACATTAATAACCAAACTGGTCAATGAGAAATTTAAAATTAACTCTACTGAATCTTTAATAAATAAAATTTATAGGGATAAACTGGATATTGCTTCTGCGGCACCTCTTGTTCTTGCTGCCGCAGAAGATAACGATGAAGCAGCATTAAAAATAATTGATGAAGAATCGGAAGAATTAATTTTGCACATTAAAGCGATGATAAAAAAGATCCATCAACCTGTTTTTAACCTGTCGTTTATAGGAGGCATAATAAGCAGCGAAAATATTTATTCGAAAACTTTGAAGTTGAAAATTAAAGAACAGCTTCCCGGTGTAAACCTAAAGCTGCCGGACTTTCCGCCGGAGATGGGAGCCGTTCTTATGGCTAAAGAGCTTTTAAATAAAGGTAATTATTCTTAAATTATACTTATGCAAACTGAAACAAAAAAATATACTTACGAAGATTACCAAAAGCTTCCCGAAGGTCCGGCCTATCAATTAATAAACGGAGAGTTGATTATATCGCCGTCGCCTAATGTTTATCATCAAAAAGTATCTTATAACCTAATTATTTTATTAAATAAATTTATAGAGAAAGATAAAACGGGTACAGTATTATATTCACCAATAGATGTTTACTTTGGTGAGTTTGAGACTTATCAGCCGGATATTATTTTTATTTTCAAAGAAAGAGATAGTATAATAAAAGAAAAAAGAATTGAAGGCGCACCTGATATTGTAATTGAAATACTTTCTGAAAGCAACGCATATTACGATTTAAAACACAAAAAAAATATTTACGAAAAATTCGGCGTTAAAGAATACTGGATTGTAGATCCGATGGATAGAAGCCTGGAAATTTATGTTAACAAAGAGAACGTATTCACTCTATTTGATAAAAAACAAACCAAAGGGGAGGTAAAATCAAAAATATTATCCAAATTAAATATGGAAGTTGAAGATATATTTGGAAAAGTTTGATACCTGCTTATTAAAATTGCATGATAATATTGTATTGCATTTACCGGAAAAGCCCGGAACGAAAAGTAAACAACTAGTCATAGCGCAAAATACCTGCCTGTGTGAAACCGAAGTGTTGTTGAAAAATGAAATTGACTTTAATATATCGGCTTTTCTTTTGCGAAGGCAGGCAAATAACATAGCAACGCTTTACGATATGCTCTATGTGCGTTGCTTTGAATATTCTTTTGAATTTTTCCCAAAATTTAACAACAAAGTTCCTATTACCTTCTTAATGAAATCGGGATACTTACCGGAGAAAATTTATGTTCTTTAAAAAAACAAAATACAGAAATCCTTGGGCATGGGTTCCCACACTTTACTACGCAGAAGGAATTCCTTACGTAATGGTTATGACGGTATCCGTTCTGCTTTATAAAAGAATGGGAATTTCCAATGCACAAATTGCATTATACACAAGCTGGCTGTATTTACCGTGGGTTATAAAACCGCTCTGGAGCCCGATTGTAGATATGCTGAAAACAAAACGGCTGTGGATAGTTGTTATGGAATTTATTGTAGGAGTAGGGCTTGGCGGTATTGCCTTAACCATACCGGCAAATCACTTCTTCAAATATTCTATGGCATTCTTCTGGCTTTTGGCGTTTAGTTCTGCAACTCACGATATTGCCGCCGACGGCTTTTATATGCTTGGACTTTCCCAAAAGCATCAATCATTTTTCGTAGGAATAAGAAGCACCTTTTACAGGTTTGCAATGATAACCGGCCAGGGAATTCTTATTATGATTGCAGGATACCTGGAAACCAAAGCTCCTAGTATTGCGCATGCTTGGTCTTATATGTTTTATATTGTAACATTTCTCTTCCTGGCATTTTTTATATACCATAGGTTTGTTCTGCCTTATCCTAAAACGGATATGCCTGCCGTTAGAGATAAAACCAAAAGTATGTTTAGTGAATTTTTCCAGGCGTTTGCTATTTTTTTTAAGAAGGAAAACATTGGTATATCAATAGCTTTTCTTCTGATATTCCGGTTCGGAGAAGCACAGCTAGTTAAGCTTGCACAGCCTTTTTTTATAGACCCGCGCAGCGTTGGAGGATTGGGTTTGTCTACCGAAGAAGTAGGTTTTGTTTACGGTACAATAGGAGTTTTGGCATTAACCATAGGCGGAATTCTGGGAGGCTTTGTTGCCGCAAGAGACGGATTAAAAAAATGGATGTGGTGGATGTTTATTGCAATAAATATACCGCATATACTTTATATTTATATGTCGTATGCACAGCCAAGTAATTTTGTAATAATAAACCTGTGCGTTGCAGGCGAACAGTTCGGCTACGGCTTTGGATTTACCGCTTACATGTTGTACATGATCTATATTTCGGAGGGAAGTTTTAAAACCGCGCACTATGCAATTTGTACGGGATTTATGGCGTTAAGTATGATGATTCCGGGAATGTTCAGCGGATGGATACAGGAACTTTTGGGGTATAAGCACTTTTTCCTATGGGTGTTCTTAACAATGATACCGGGGTACTTTATAATCAAAATGCTGAAAATCGATCCCGAATTCGGCAAAAGAGCAGAAATAATTAAGGAGTAATAATTATGAAAAAAAATTTCCACTTTTCTATATTTTTTATGTTAGCGTTTTTTTTAGGGGTTATTACTATAAAAGGTTATTCTCAAAATATTGCTTCAGTACAAGATGAAATAAGTTCAAGATTAAGTTCAAGTTCAAGGGCAGTCTCCGCCACAGAAGTTAACATGAATAACAATTTAATTAAACCAAAAGAAAAAGGAAGATTTGCCGCGGTAGACAGTATTATTAAAGCTGCAATTGCAGATTCCGCATTTCCCAGTGCTGTTATTTTAATTCAGCAGAACGGAAAAATTCTTCACGAAAAAGCTTTCGGTTATTATACATATAGCCCTTCATCGGGACGAGTTACTTTAAATACAATGTACGGTCTTGCATCGCTAACTAAAGTAATTGCTACTACTACCGCAACAATGATTTGTTACGACAGGGGCTTGTTTAAGCTTGATGATCCGGTTGCAAAATATCTTCCTCAATTTGGTGTTAACGGAAAAGAACATGTAACCATACGAAATTTACTTGTCCACGACAGCGGCTTAAGGCCGGATATTACAAGAAAGCCTGCATCGTTCGATACCGTTAAAAATAAACCGCAGGCCGTAATGAATGAAATTTATAACGACTCATTAGTTTATCCTACCGGTACTAAAATGGTTTATTCCGATTTAAATTTTATTTTGATGGGTAAAATTATTGAAAAAGTTACCGGCGAAACATTAGATAAGTTTTGCGAGAAAAATATTTTCAAACCTCTCGGTATGAACAGCACAATGTTTAATCCGCCTAAATCTCTTTATCATAGAATTGTTCCTGAAGAATATGACAATTACTGGAGGCACCGCCAGATAAGAGGAACAGTTCACGATGAAACTTCTGCTTTACTCGGCGGAGTTGCAGGGCATGCCGGTTTGTTTTCTACCGCAGGAGATTTGGCAAAGCTGTTACAAATGCTTTTGCAAAAAGGTGAATATCACGGTAAAAGATATATTAAAGCTTCTACCGTTGAAATGTTTGTAAAAAGGCAGTCGGATTTAAGTTCTAGAGCACTTGGATGGGATACAAAATCCCAACATGGATATTCTTCCGCGGGCCATTTATTCAGCGATATTTCTTACGGTCATACAGGTTTTACCGGCACATCTTGCTGGACGGATCCTACAAGAAACTTAATTGAAGTATTCTTAACAAACAGGGTTTACCCAACCAGAAGAGATTTGAAAATTTTAAGAGTAAGGCCTGTTGTCAGTGATGCTGTTATAAGGGCAATAGAAAAATAAAGGAGATTAAAATTATAATCTTACACATTTATTAAAGTTGTAATGCAAATTTTTATTTTACATTTCTCCATTCCCCCTCTCCTTACTAAGGAGAGGGGGCTAGGGGGTGAGGTTATAAATATAATTTTATTATTATCTATTCCTTTTAGCGTGTAAATTACGTTTTAACTTAATCATTTTTATCAAGTGCGCAACTTTAGTTATTAAAATGAAAAAAATAAATTCAATTACTTTCTCCAAAGTTTTTAATCTTACTGCTGCAGATAAAAAATGGGTTAAAGACACTCTTTCCAAAATGACCTTGCGCGAGAAGTGCGCTCAAATGGTAATGCCCTGGGTGTTAGGTGAGTACCTGCCGGAAGATTCCATTGAATTCCAAAGAATGGTTAGACTTGTTAAGAAAGAAAAAGTAGGAGGCTTAATTTTCTTCCGTGGAAATATCGTTAACCAGGCATTATTAACTAATAAGATGCAAGAACTGGCAAGTATACCTCTGCTTGTGGCATCGGATTTTGAGTACGGGCCTGCAATGCGGCTTAAAGATGCACCCGGTTTCCCTTACAATATGGCAGTAGCTGCGACAGGCGATTCTAAACTTGCTTATAAAATGGGAAAAGTAATTGCGGAAGAATGCAGGGCAATAGGTGTTACCCAAAATTATGCCCCGGTTGCTGATGTAAATAATAATCCCGGAAATCCCATTATTAATGTTAGATCATTTTCCGAAGACAAAAATATTGTATCCGAATATTGCAGAAATTTTATTAAGGGTGCTGCATCAGGTCGTGTTTTAACTACTGTTAAACATTTCCCTGGACACGGCAATACACAAATTGATTCGCACAAAGATATACCTTCAATTTTGGAAGATAGTACCGAATTATTTAGTAATGAATTGGTTCCGTTTATTAATGCTGTTAAATCCGGAGTACATTCTGTTATGGCAGGGCACTTAAATGTACCTGCATTAAATTCCGAGGCCGGTATCCCCGCAACTTTATCCAGGCAGGTTTTAACAGGTATTCTAAAAAATAAATTTGGGTTTAGCGGTTTAATAGTTACCGATGCTATGAACATGAATGCAATAACAAAATATTATTCGGTTGCCGAATCTGCGGTAAAAGCTATAGATGCCGGTATTGATATAATACTAATGTCCCCCGATGAAGAGATTGCAATAAATGCAATTCATGATGCTGTTAAATGCGGCAAGTTAAGCGCAAATAGAATTAACGAAAGCGTAGTTAAAATTCTTTCGGCAAAAAAATGGCTGGGATTAAATAAAAATAGATTTGTTATTATTCCGGATGTTGCAAAAATAATCGGCAGTAAATCGCATTTAAAATTGGCAAAAGAGATAGCAGAAAAATCAATTACGCTTGTTAAGAATTATAAAAAACTTATTCCATTAAATATGGAAAAATTTCATCATCCGGTTTGCATTACAATTACGGATGGTGAGGAGTATACTAATGAACTTATATTTCAAACTTTGGCAAAAGATTACTTTAATAATTTAAGTAAAATTGTTCTTAATAAAAGAAGTCAAATTAAAGACTACCGGAAAGCGTATTTAACTGCACAGCAATCGGATCTTATTATAGTTCCTTCGTTCATAAAGATAAAAGCTTACACCGGAATGATTGAACTTTCAAAAAAGAATTCGGACTTTATAACAAAGCTACTAAAACTAAAATCACCTTCTGTTTTAATTAGTTTTGGAAACCCGTATTTGCTTTCGCAATTCACGGAGGCTAAATCTTATTTATGTGCATACGGAGATCAGCCGGTTTCTCAAAAGGCAATGTTAAAGGCAATAACTGGTAAAATTGAAATAAGCGGAAAACTTCCCATTTCTATTCCGGGGACAGCATATAGAATTGGCCACGGTATTAAAATCCCTATCAATGCAAATAATCTATAGATTCATTCGTACAACTAGTTATACGAAAATATTCCAATGATTTCAAGAATGAGTAATAATCAAAAACACATCCTTCCTTCTGTTTCAATCTAGTACAAATAGATACGAAAAATCTCATATTAAAAATTGTATCTGCCAGACTGATTAAAACCAATTTTAATTGTTACTATTTTTTTAAAAATTTAATGATTTCAAAAAATTTTCCATAATAATACCTTGGCTTTGTTGGAACGGAAATTGTACTTAGCTTAAATAAAATAAGTTAAAGGGCATTATATGGCGATGAGCGGAACAGATCGGAAAATACTTAATACGGTAATTGTGGATGATGATAGTCAATCTAGAAAACTGTTAGGTATTTTGTTAAAAAAATTTCCCGAAGTAAAAATAGTCGGAGAAGCCTCAAATGTTTCCGGTGCGTTGAATGTAATTGAAAAGAAAAACCCGGACAGTATTTTTTTAGATATCCGTCTTGGAAACAATACGGGATTTGAAGTGCTGGAAAAAATATCCAATCAGACTAAAATAATATTTGTTAGTGCATATGATGATTATGCCATAAAAGCATTTGAAGTTAATGCCCTTGATTATTTAACCAAACCTATTAACAAAGAGCGGCTTGCATTAACTATTTCCCGTCTTCTTAGTAAGGATGGAATTCATTCAGTTAGCAATATTGACGAAAAACAAAACTGGAACGGCAAAGGTACTGACAATGGAAACGGAAGCAGCAATGATAAAGAAAATCAACTTTCCGTTCTTGTAAATCATGAATTAAATAACGACAAAAACCAAACCGATCTTTCCGATGATAACAATGAAGAATATTTGAAAGAACAATCCGCAAATGAAAATAAAAAACCGCTTGATTACGACGACAGATTATTCGTATCCAGCAATGGAGTTTCCAAGTTTATTAAAATTAGTTCCATCCAATGCATCACCGCGGCAAAAGATTATTCTTATATTTATTTGGTAAGCGGAAAACGTCTATTGGTCTTAAAACCTATGGTAGAATGGGAAAACAGATTAACGCCGAAGTATTTTGTGAGAATTCACAGGAATACAATTGTTAATCTTGAATATGTGGAGAAAGTCGAGAAGTGGTTTAATTCATCGTACCGTGTTTATATTCAGAATATTAACGAACCTTTTCAAATAAGCAGAAGATATGCTTCCAAACTTAAAGAGAGTTATAGATAATAAAATTTGCCGTTGTTTATACTCTAAATAAAATATTTACTTTTACCTGGAAATATTTCTCAAGATTATTTTATATCCCTTTCGTATCTATTAATCTTAGATGGAGTGCCCATGCAAAATGGACTCTATCTACAGGCTCTATAGGACAATTTTCCAAACCATAAATATGGAATATTAAAAAATAGATTTCTGTCGGCTTAGAATGAAGTGTTTGAATTCGGTCTTATTGCAATAGATATATTTATTGCGGATGTGATCTGTTAATCCGAGATAACTTATATAATAATCTATAAAAATAAATTGATATAGAGATGTAGAGCACTTCGTCATTTAATTAATCTTTTTTCAGCGTGAAGATGTTCTAATGTTTACTTAATTTTGTTTTATAAAATTTGAAATTAAGTGCGGGGTAACCTTGGATAATCTTCTAGCTGCTAGATCAACAATGGCAGTTTCGCTTGCATTTCATATAATATTTGCATGTATCGGTATGACAATGCCGTTTTTAATGGTAATTTCTCATTGGCTTTGGCTAAAAAAGAAGGATGAAGTTTATCTTCATTTAACACAGGCTTGGTCAAAAGGCGTTGCTATTTTTTTTGCAATTGGTGCGGTCTCCGGTACCGTACTTTCATTTGAGCTAGGCTTGTTATGGCCCGGTTTTATGAAGTATGCGGGTGCAATAATCGGCATGCCTTTTAGCTGGGAAGGCACTGCCTTTTTTGTAGAAGCAATTTGCATAGGATTATTTTTATACGGATGGAAAAAATTAAATCCTTATGTTCACTGGCTTTCCGGTTTGATAGTAGGAATCTCCGGTGTCTTATCCGGAATATTTGTTGTCTGTGCAAATGCATGGATGAACGCACCTGCGGGATTCGATTGGATCAACGGTAAAGCAATTAATATTAATCCGTTTGCTGCCATGTTTAACCCTGCGTGGAAAAGCCAAACACTTCATATGATTATTGCTGCATTTGTTGCTACTTCATTTGCGGTTGCGGGTATTCATGCAATTTTATTTTTAAGGAACAAAAATAATCTTCTTCATAAGCGGGCCCTAATAATTGCTTTAAGCTTTGGAAGCATTTTTGCTTTGGCACAGCCGTTAAGCGGAGATTACAGCGCAAAAGATGTTGCCAAACGCCAGCCTATAAAGCTTGCTGCAATGGAAGGAAAATTCCAAACGGAAAGAGGTGCCGGCTTAACAATTGGAGGAATACCAAATGAAGAAACACGAACTACAAACTTCGGTATTCAAATTCCTAAACTTCTGAGCTTTTTGGCATACGGCAATTTTAATGCTGTAGTTCATGGTCTGGATGATTTCCCTAGCAATGATTGGCCGCCGATTCTTCCTGTTCATTTCGGTTTTCAGATTATGGTTGGTATTGGATTTCTTCTTGCTTTTGTCGGTATTTTGTTCTGGCTGTTCCGGTTGAAGTGGAAAGAAATGCTCGGCAATAATTGGTTTTTAAAGGTTGTTGCATTATGTACGCCTTTAGGTTTTATTGCCGTTGAAGCAGGCTGGATCGTTACCGAAGTAGGAAGACAGCCTTGGATAATTTACGGCATAATGAAAACTTCTGATGCGGTAACGCCCGTTCCTTTTCAAATAGTTCATTTAATTCTTTTTGTCGTTGTGTATTTGTTGCTATCCGTCATAGCAATATGGCTGATGCGAAGACAGATTAAGGCGCTTGACGCAAGAACGTCATTTGGTAATTAAATGATATGATTAAGGAGATTATATGCTATATGTAGTAATTTTATTTTTTCTCGTTTCAATATATATATACTGCCTACTGGGAGGCGCTGACTTTGGTGCAGGAATTATTGAATTAACATCAAGAGGCAAATCAAAAGAAAGAACAATCAATCTTGTTTCCGAAGCTATGGCACCTATATGGGAAGCTAACCATATGTGGCTTGTTATTACTATTGTAGTTTTGTTCAATGCGTTTCCAACGGTATACAGCTTGCTGCTGGTCTCTCTTTCCATCCCCCTCATTCTGATGTTAATAGGAATTGTACTAAGAGGCTCTGCATTTACTTTTAGGCATTATGATGCATTAAAAGATTCATCTCAAAAAATATATACCAGGGTATTTGAATATTCCAGTTTAATAGTGCCGTTCTTTTTCGGCCTCGTTGTAGGTACAATAATTTCCGGAAGAATAGTAACTCATCCTTCATCATTTTATGAAGGATATATTGCGCCTTGGTTTAACCTTTTTTCTATTGCTGTCGGAATATTTGTTGTATCGCTTTTTTCATTTATTGCATCAATATTTTTAGTAAGCGAATCTAAAGATAAAAATGTAATCGAGGAGTTTATCGGAAAATCTAAGAAAGCAATTGTTGTAGTGGTTGCAAGCGGAGCTTTGGTATTTATATTTTCTTTAATTGAAGGTATTCATTTTTTTATTAATTTCTTTAGTAACTGGTACAGCATAAGTTTGATGATTTTAGCGACAATATGCCTGCCTGTACTTTGGAGAGTTTTGGAGAAAAGATTAAAATGGCCATCTCGTTTATTAGTCGGCATGCAGCTTTTATTTATCTTAGCCGCGTTTTATGCAGTATATTTCCCATCTCTTGTTCAATTAAAAGACGGAAGTGAATTAACATTCTATAATTCGGCAGCACCGCAAATTACACTTAATTATTTAGGATGGGCTTTATTAGTCGGCTCGGTTATTATTTTCCCGTCTTTGTTTTATTTGTTCAGAGTGTTTAAAGCAGAAAAGAAAATAATGGAATAACAAGTTCTACTTTACATTTTTCAATAAGTTTAACTTGTTTGCAAACTCCTTGCTGAATTCTTCAATCATTCCGGCGATTTCATTGTTGCTTGTTGCTTTAAGATATGTATCCGCCATTTTTGCAAAGACCTGGTAAAAATGAATATTCATATTTTCAACTTTCATATCCTTTGTCCAGAGGTCTATTGCCATTGTAACATTTTCTTCTTTATCCCAGAGAGACAGCATTATTGTTTCACATTCTTTTCTGCCCGTAAATCCTGCGTCCGTAGCTTCCCACTCTATTTTTTTAGGAATATTTTTATCGTCTAACTGAATAGTAAACTTTATTTCGGATACCTTTGCCATTATTCCCTCTGTATTAATAAAAATTTTAGTCTTGCGAGACAAAGATAAAAATTTTTCAACAATTATTTTTTGTAATTCGTTACATCAAAGTTTTTCAGTAAAGTATTAATAAAATAAATAAAGTATATTTTGTGTGTAAATACTAATGGACGCGGAATAATTACTTGAGCCCGAAAAACTCAAAGAGGAAAAGAAATGAAAAATAGAATTATAATTTTGAGGAATATTACTTTAATAATATTATTGTTCTTGGTTCCTTCTAATTTAATGGCTCAAAATAAATTTGGTTTTGGAGTAGACCTCGGAGGCGGTTCGATGGGCGGCAATTTTATTAGTCAGGGTGCTTTTACTTCTTCTATTTTTGTTGAAGCAAATCCGGGTCTTGGTAAAAATTTTATTACACGTTTAAGCTTCCTTTATATTTCGGATGTAAATATTTTATTTACCCAAAGTTATGGAAGATACAATTCCTTTATAAAAGGTTTTTCTCTTAAAGGTATAGCAACACAAAATTTGTCCGGCAATTTTTATTTTGATGAAGGGCTCGGGCCGATAATATTAAACGATAGGACATTTCAAAACACAAATGTTTGGGATGTGGGTGCAGCTTTTTCGGTGGTAGGAGGAATAGATTTAAGGAATGAAAATGAAAACGGATTTAAATTAGGACTTGGTGTTGAATACGGTTTAACTTTTACAAATACAACCGTTCGCTATATTTCCCTATATCTGCATGCGGAATATGTTTTTTAGTTTTTAAATTAATTTAAGCAAAACAAATCTTTGGAAATGTGGAATTATGCAGCAAATCCAAATGTTCCATTACTCCGGTTAAAGATATTTGAATTTTTTATAAAAGATACTCGATTCTAGATACCGGATACTCGATTTCCTATCCCGCATCGAGTATCCGGAATCTAAGATATTAATTCTTATATTTAGAAGCGGAAGAATACATTCCTCCGCTAGAAATTTTATTAATTAATTTCCGTCGTCTACAATTTTACCAGCTTTTAGCTCATCACTTAAACGTGTTGCTTTATAAACATATTTAATAGCTTCCATCATTGCTTCCGAGTGAACAGCAACTGCGCGGTTTTCTTTTGTAGTAAATATAAAATCACCCGGCAGGCTCTGAATATTGCCGTCAAAAGCAAGGCCTACTATCTGGGCTTTTTCATTTATTACGGGGCTGCCGCTGTTGCCTCCGATAATGTCGTTTGTAGACACAAAGTCAAGTGGAGTTTGCAGTTTAAAATCTGCAGGCGGATCTAACCATCGCTTTGGTAAATTCCAAGGATATTTTTTACTAAAAGAATAATACCTGTTATACAATCCGTAGAAGGTTGTAAACGGAGGAGCAATCGTTCCGTTGTATGGAAATCCTTTTACAACACCGTCGGAAATTCTTAATGTAAATGTTGCATCAGGTGGAATAGAAGTGCCGTAAACATCAAACAATGCTCTTCCTAATTCCTGAGAATAAGTTTCTTCTTCGGAAGAAATCAATCTAATTTTCTTTTGTAAATTTCCTCTTGTTTTTTCTTCGTGAACAGTAAAATAAATAAAAGGATCATTAGAATTTAAAATTGCATCCGGCCCTTCTTTAATTAAACTCTTTAGCTTTTCGGGACTGTTTAGTACGGTATTATTAAGCATATAATTTACAGCATCTTCTCCGGTTTTACCGCCTGTAATTTTTTCTACAAGGTTTTTGTCACTCAGGTATTTGTAAAATCTGTTAACCTGATCTTTAAGCATAAATTTATTTATATCTGTCTCCAACTCGGGTGGGATTAAACCATTTATTGTCGAATCAAGTTGGGCGCCTTTGTAAGCATCGCCTCTCTCGCTTTCAGGCAGCTTTAATTGGTTGGCAAGTTCTACAACATCCTGTGCAATCATAAAATACTGAGAACTGGTGTACCTGTTCATACTTAGGGCAAAAAATTCGTTTGATATTCCCCTAATCTGGTTTTCCAAATTAGCTATCTTGCCCCATAAATCACCGTACTTAGCATTTAGTTTCGGATTGGAGTGAACAGCTTCTTGGAACTTTCTTTCAAAATCTATTTTTCTTTGCATTAAAATAGGATCTCTTAAGCCCTTCAACATTCCCGTATATGCTTTTAATGAATTAGACATTCCGAATAAACGGTTCTGAAGTTCAGCTTTTCTTTCGGGATGTTCTTCAATAATTTTACTGTACATGTTTACAAGTTCATGAAGAATAGATAAAGTTCTGGGATACTGTACATCTCTCATATACTCGAGCTGAGCAACTGTTTTCAATCGATCCGTATGACCCGGATTACCGACAACAAATACCGGCTCACCGGGTTGTGCACCGCCCGGGCTCCAATGGAAATAATGTTTTGTATGTAAGGGCTTTCCGTTTTCATATACTCTGAAGAAGTTGCAGTCAAGGTCGTAACGCGGATAAGTAAAGTTATCATAATCTCCGCCGAAGTAACCGAGAGATGCTTCAGGTGAAAAAACAAGCCTGACATCGGTATATCTTTTATATCCGTATACGGAATATTTAGCTCCGTTGTATAAAGTAACTATTTGAATTCTAAGTCCTGTTTCTTTTTCTTCTTTCTTTTTAATTTCTGCCATAGCAGCTCTTTGATTGGCTACTTTTTCTTCCGGTGTTTTTCCTTTATTAATTGCGGCTTGAATTTCGTTAGTAACATCTTTAATTAATACAAGCTGGTCTACATAAAGGCCCGGAACTTTCCTTTCGTCTTTAAGAGTCTTGGCATAAAACCCATTGTCAAAAAGATCTTCACCCGGTCTGGTAACTTTTGCAACCGATTCTCTGCCGCAATGGTGGTTCGTCATTACCAATCCGTCTGCCGATACAAAAGAAGCCGAGCAGTAATTTGCAAAACGAAGTGCAGACATGCGGACATTGTTAAACCATTTTTCACTTGGTCTAAAGTTATATTCTTTTGCAAAGTATTTTACCGGGGGATAGTCAAATGTCCACATCCTTCCGGTATCGAACCTTCCGGCTTTAACCGTATCTAAATTTAGCCAATTATAATTTGCTGCCTGACTTAGATTGTTTTTCTGCATCTGCGATGTAGACGAACATCCGGCTGCCAGGATTAAAGACAAAATTACCGCTGTCTTTAATCCGAATTTTTTTAGAATTTGTTTCATTTGTATACCTTTGAATTATTGTAATAATTTTATCATAACTATAAATAATTTAATTTAAGAATATCTTAATGATTATTTGGGGAAATTCTGTATGAAAGGAAAAGTTAGAAAGACAAATAGTATTAATAGTAGCAAACATTAAGGGGAATAATTAATTAATCTTCAAGTATATAATAAATTGGTGTATTAACGTAAATTAAATTGAACAAGAATAATCTAATAAAAAACATTCAATATTATTATGTTTTCAATTACATGACAATATTGCCATCAAATTATTTTGCCGTTTATCATTTTATTAAGAAAACGCCAAAAATTAAAAGATTTTACTATTAGATAGGGTAAAATATAATGCTTTTCATTACTATTTAAAAAATGCAAAATAGGGTAATCTAATTGAAAAGAAATATTATGTTTGCTAAAGGGGCAACTATTTTTTATAGTTATTATGAATGCAACTATATCAATATATCCCTTACCGTTAGAATAATTTGTAAAAGAATATACAAATATCCCCTAAGTTATTATTCTAAATGTTCCGGATAATAACCTTCTTTTAAATAATATTATTTTATTTTAATGCTCTCGCTACAGGCAGTGCCGATGAGTATACATTATATATAAGAATCCGGTTGGTATAACGGTTCTATTTCCCACTCATCTTCCACAGTACCCACACAATGCGAACATTTGGGAACACTAAACACTACCTTTTCCTCGTTAGGAGTAGCCCTAACAAAGTTCAAGATAGTTTTACAGCTAGAACATTGTACTACATGAGAGGTAGTTGCTTTAGCACTGCATTCCGGGCAAATGAACCCTAATTCCCCCGGCTTCTCATCCGGATTTACAAGGAATATAGCGTTGCATTTTGAATTGTTGCATTTTGCGAAGTGCCATTTAACAGTATATTTAGTAACGATAACTTTCTCCCTAATAATTTTATTTGACAAAGGTAAATAGTTCTTCATAAAAAGTCTATTGAAAAATAATTCTCTTTTATGTTTTTCTTCAATTGAATCGGTTATATTTTTTTTTAATTTTATAGTTTCAAAATTATACCATACGGCTACACAATGAAATTCATAATTAATTCTACGATAAATTTTTCAATTGTATTAAATTATTTGGAGTTAAAGAGATATGGATAGAATAAACAGCTTTAAAGCTTACGATATAAGAGGGAAAGTGCCGGACGAATTAAACCCCGACTTGGCATTCAAAATAGGAATAGCTTTTGCCAGATACGTCGATGCGGAAAAAATTGTTATAGGGCATGACGCCCGTAAATCTTCCGAGGCAATTTCGCTTGCTATAATAAAAGGATTAACTTCCAGCGGTGTAGATGTTATAGATATAGGATTATGCGGTACTGAGATGATTTATTATGCAGTACCGGAACTTGAAGCCGACGGAGGAATTATGATTACTGCCAGTCATAATCCGCCGGAATATAACGGAATGAAATTTGTGCGGCAGGATTCTGTACCGGTTGGTTATAATTCCGGTTTAAAGGAAGTAGAACAAATGGTATTAAATGATGACCTGCACCCTCTTAGACACGAACCCGGAGATATTTTCAGAAAAAATGTTATGAGCGGATTTATAAACAATTTGAGTAAATTTTATAATCCGCATAAGATAAAACCGTTTAAGGTTTTGGTTAACGCAGGCAACGGTTGTGCCGGGCTGGCTTTAAATTCACTGGAAGAACATTTGCCGGTTGAAATGATAAAAGTTTTTTTTGAACCTGATCCTGAATTTCCGAACGGTGTACCCAATCCTCTTTTACCGGAAAATAGGCAAACTACAATTGATGCAGTACTTTCCAATAAAGCCGATCTTGGTGTTGCATGGGACGGCGATTACGATCGCTGCTTCTTTTTTGATGAGAAAGGAAATTTTGTAGAAGGATATTATATTGTCGGTCTGCTGGCTAAATCAATTCTTAAAAATCATCCGGGTGAAAAGATTGTGCACGATCCGCGTTTAGTCTGGAATACAGTTGAAGTTGTAAATAAGAGCGGTGGTCAGGCTGTAGTTTCGGTAAGCGGGCATGCATACATAAAACAAAAAATGCGTGAAGTAAATGCAATTTACGGCGGCGAAATGTCGGCACATCATTATTTTAGAGAGAACTCTTATTCGGACAGCGGGATGATTCCCTTCTTATTAATTTTGCAATTAATGTCCGAAGAAAATAAGACTTTAAGCCAATTAGTCGAAGAAATGATAGAGGAATATCCTTGTTCCGGGGAAATAAATTCCAAAATTGAAGAGCCTGAAAAAAAGCTGAAAGAATTGGAAGAAAAATATTCGGATGGAAAAATAGATCATCTGGATGGACTAAGCGTTGAATATAATAATTGGAGATTTAATTTAAGATTATCTAACACCGAGCCAATTATTAGGTTAAATGTTGAAAGCCGGCACGACGTAAATTTAATGAAAGAAAAAACCGAAGAGCTTTTAAAAGCAATTCGGTCTTAAGGATTAATTATGGAAATTGATGCTGCTGTTTTAGATGCTGCGAAATTAATCTGGAATTATCATCATCTTAATTATTCATTGGAAAAGTCTGATTGTATTATGGTGCTCGGCAGCCACGATATACGTGTTGCGGAAAGTGGAGCAAAATTATTTTTAGAAGGCTGGGCACCTCTTTTATTATTTTCCGGCGGTTTGGGTAATTTAACAAAAGGTCTATGGGATGAACCGGAAGCCGATAAGTTTGCAAACATTGCGTTAAATATGGGCGTTCCGGCAGATAAAATTTTAATAGAAAATAAATCTACAAATACAAGTGAGAACATCAGGTTCAGCTATAATCTCCTTAAAAAGGAAAATATTTCTCCGGCAAAATTAATCTTAGTTCAAAAGCCATATATGGAAAGAAGGACTTTCGCTACTTTTATGAAGCATTGGCCGGACCAAAATGTAAAAATTATTGTAACATCTCCTCAAATTAATTTTAAAGATTACCCTAACGAAAATATTAAAATGGATGAGGTAATAAATATTATGGTAGGAGATTTACAGAGAATAAAAGAATATCCGGCTAAAGGATTTCAGATTTATCAGGAAATACCCGATGAAGTTTGGAATGCCTATGAAAAATTAGTAAGCCTGGGATTTGACAAACATTTGATCAAAATATAAAATAAAATAAGTACATCAAACTTCAAGTGAGATTTCACATAAAGATAATTTTGTTCAAAAATTTTCCACTACTTTTTAATATATTTGCAAGACAAATTCTAAAAAATAAAAACCTTTTCATGAAAAAGGAGTTGAATAATGGCTACTGATAAAAAAAATATTAATGATCTATGTATAAATACAATTAGATTCCTTGCGGTTGACGCGGTTCAAAAAGCTACTTGCGGTCACCCGGGAATGCCTATGGGCTGCGCTCCAATAGCTTTTACCCTATATACTAAATATATGAAACACAATCCCGCAAATTCCAAATGGCTGAACAGGGACAGGTTTGTTCTTTCTGCCGGGCACGGCAGTATGCTGTTGTACGGAATACTTCATCTTTGCGGTTATAATATTTCTCTTGATCAATTAAAACAATTCAGACAGTGGGGAAGCATTACTCCCGGTCACCCGGAATACGGCCTTACCGAAGGTGTGGAAACTACTACCGGCCCGCTGGGGCAAGGCTTTGCCAATGCAGTTGGAATGGCTATTGCGCAAGAATACCTTGGCAATAAATTTAATAAGGATGATATAAAAATTCTTGATCATTTTATCTATGGAATTTGCAGCGACGGAGATATGATGGAAGGTGTTTCACATGAGGCTGCAGCACTTGCCGGGCATCTTAAACTAGGTAAAATAATTTTCTTTTATGATTATAATCATATTACGATTGACGGCCCGACTTCACTTGCATATTCCGATGATGTTACCAAAAGATTCGAAGCATACCACTGGCATGTGCAGGAAGTTGAAGATGTAAACGATCCGGATGCTTTGGAAAAAGCACTTCAAAATGCGCAACAGGTAATAGATAAACCTTCGATAATTATAACACATACGCACATTGGTTACGGCAGTCCGAATAAACAGGATACTAGCAAAATACATGGTTCTGCTTTAGGTCCAGAAGAAGTAAAATTAACTAAAGAAAATTTAGGCTGGCCTTTGGAACCTGACTTTTTAGTTCCTGATGAAGTATATGAATTCTTTAAAAGTGTTGGTGTAAAAGGAAGGGAAGAGGAAGATAACTGGAATAAGCTTTTTGCCAAGTATGAAGAAAAATATCCTGCAGATGCAAAGTTATTTAATGAGGTTATGAACGGAAATTTCGGAGAAGAGTGGAAAGCAAAGCTTCCTTCGTTCGATGATGATGGTAAAAAACTTGCAACAAGGGCTGCAAGCGGTAAAGTACTAAATGCTATTGCTGCATCGCTTCCTACGTTAATCGGCGGCTCCGCGGATTTGGAACCTTCCAATAATACTTACTTAAAAGAATATAAAAATTTCTCTGCAGAAAACAGGGACGGAAGAAATTTTCACTTTGGAATTCGTGAGCACGGAATGGCAAGCATACTTAACGGTATGGCAATTTACAGCGGAGTTATTCCGTACGGCGGAACATTCTTAATATTTTCAGATTACCTGCGTCCTGCTATTCGACTTGCTTCAATTTCCAAGGTTAAACCGATTTATGTTTTTACGCACGATAGTATTGGCCTTGGCGAAGATGGGCCTACTCATCAGCCGGTAGAACAAATATCCTCTATTAGAGCAATACCGGGAGTGGTTGCAATTCGCCCTGCCGATGCCAACGAAACAGTTTATGCATGGCAGGCAGCTATAGAGCATAAAGGTAGTCCTGTTGCTTTGTTTTTAACCCGTCAGGGTCTGCCTGTTTTGGATCAGAAAAAAT
>JBJKQP010000049.1:0-7913 GCA_046705105.1 Ignavibacteriaceae bacterium
TTGTCGCCAAGATTTATGCTTCCTCTGTAATTCGGCTGAAACACAAAAAATCCCTGTGCTGCCAGCAATTGAACAAGCGAAGAGAATCTTAATGTAGATGCGCCTTCCGGTCCGCCGTGAATTACCAATACTAATGGATATTTAATTCCTGATTTATAACCAACTGGATAAGTCAGAACTCCGTCCTCTTTAAATCCGTCAGGTCCCTGCCAGTTAATCCCTTCGGTTTTTCCGAGGACAAGACTATCGACAAAACCATTAAAATCCGTAAGCCGTTCAGGCTTCCCGTTTAATGAAGAAAGGAAATATAATTCGTTCGGATGATCCGGAGTATTTCCGGTAAAAGCGATTACTCCGTTTTTTGATATACTCAAACTACCATTGCCCGGTTCAATATTACCTAGATTTAGTACATCTGCTTTTCCGTTCACCGGCTGATTCCAGATTACTGTGTGCGTTCCTTTTTCACCTGTAAGCAAAAGAGATTTGCCGTCCGGCATCCAGATATAACTATTAATGTTGCGGTCAAGAATGCGTGTAGCATCGGTGATTTTACCGCCGAAATCAACATAAACAGCGTTGCCGTTATTTTGGTCCCCGTTTCTCGGTCGCATAAACGACAAAATATTTCCATCGGCGGAATACTTAGGCTGTCCGGAGCCTTCATCTTTAATTACAGTCCTTACTTCGCCGCCGCTTGTATCAACTTCCGCAATAACACAATGCCATGAGTTGCCTTCCCAAACGTTAGGAAATTTCTGAAACAAAATTTCTTTACTGTCATGGCTCCATATTACCGGTGATATTGTCTCCTGGTCTGTGCAGAGACTGAACTCCCCCTTAGTCAATTGCTTGGCATTTTTACCGTCGGCATCAACAATCCATAAATGCCACGGCTGCAATGCCGCACGAACCATATAATTATTGTCCGTAACTTTAAACGCATCTTCGTGGTGTTTAATAGCTTCAGGATTCGGGACAGTATCTTGCGCTACATAAGCAATTTTTTTTCCGTCCGGGCTCCAGGCAAATTCGGTTATTCCTGTCTTCGATTCTGTAATACAAACTGGATCTCCGCCATCCATCGGCATAATAAAAATTTGAGGTTTCTTTGTACCACTATCTTTAGAAATAAATCCTAATTTAGTGCCATTCGGCGACCAGCTAAGATGAGATATATCTTCTCTCTTATAAGTAAGCTTTCTAATTAATTTATCTTTAATATTTACCAAGTCTATTTCCTGTATGCTCTTATCTTTCTTCCAATTGTGTCTTGATACGATAAAAGCTATTCTGCTTCCATCCGGTGATATTTTGGGACTGGAAACATTCACCAGCTTCCGTAAATCCTTAAGTTTAAACGGTTGTTTGTTATTCTGCGGAAAACAAATTTCGGATGAGAAAAGTAAGAACATTACTATAACGGCAATATTTAAAGGTTTCATGCTTATCCCTAAAGATTATATAAAATACAAAATTATTTTACAGGTCTATTTTATACCCGTAGGACTTTGATATAAAGATAATTATTTATTTTTAAACTTTATGTAACGTACGCCTTTAAAGTATTCAGCTTTATGTATAATATATTATGAAATTTTTACAAGTAAGAGACAGTTAAAAAATAAGTTGCAATGCAAATTGCTACGTAGCAATTAAATAACTCACATGTTTTTCTTTAATAAAAATTTAATTTGATTTTAGCAAACAAGTTTATTACGTTAAAGCACAAATTCTTGAAAGAATTTTTGCTTAAAATTACCCTAGAATTAAAGAATATCCAATCTTATTCTCTCGTTCTTGTTACAACTGAAATTAACTTTATTATCTATTAAATAATCAGCATATAGTACATTTTTGCATAATCATCAAAAATATTTTATAAGATTTTATATTCTATAAATTTAAATTGAAGGATAATTATGAGCGACAAAGTAAAAATTCTAATAGCAGAGGATGAGCTGCTGATTGCAATGGATATAAAGCAAAAGGTTGAAGAAACTGGGTACGAAGTGACCTCGCTTGTAAGCACTGCAATCGAGGCAATTACAAAGTGCGAAACAGACAAACCGGATATAATCCTTATGGACATTCAGCTCAGCGGCTCGCTTAACGGTATTGAAGCAGCACGCATAATAAATTACAAGCATAAGATCCCCATCGTTTTTTTGACTTCGGGCAGCAATGAAAATATTCTGATGCAGGATATGACCTTCAAAACTTTTGAGCGTGTTTCCAAACCTGTTGATGCGGCATCTTTACAAAAAGTGATTAACAATATTAAAGAGCAGATGCTTGTTTCATCAAAAATTATAAGCGAAAATTTCTCCAGACGTTCACCATTTTCTTATTAATTAAGTGTAAAAATTTTTAATAACTTTAACATAACTTCAATACCTCATATCGACTAAAATTTTACTTTTGCAGATAAATAATGACTTCCATCTTTATTAGCTTTATTAATTAACACTCCTTATATAATTTTTCAACAAGTTTAAGTTTATTTCTAATTCCGATTAATTAGGATGTGGTTATGACATTAACAGAACTTTCTTTTTCAGCAATTGCAGTTGTATTTGGCGTAATGTTTATAGTAATCGGTTTTTCTTATTTGTCATATAGACTTAAGAACAAATCCCCCTATGATATTCGTTCAAACTAAACTTTGCTAAATTTTTACCCCTTTAGCAGCTGCGGATATTGCTGCTATTTCATTTAGAGGTATATCATTTTTTCGTCCGCACCTAGGGCATGTAATGGAATGCTCTTTATATTCCGGCGGTACTTTAATTTTAAGACCGCAGGCACAGGCTATAAACGCATAATTATTAACCGTCATCATTAAATCACCGAGAGATCTTTTTTCGTGAAGCTTACCGGGGGTTTCCTTAACCTCGGAGGGATTTCGAATCCCAACAGGTGTCGTATCGCTTAATCCCGATTTGGGAATGACAGGTGAATTCTTACCTTTAATAAAATTAAATGCTTTCTGATAATTAACAAAATTAGCTCCACCGGCCATGGTTCTTAAAATTTTAATCCTTTCCGATGTGGGAGGATGAGTGCTTGTTAAATCGGAAAGCTTCATCCCTTTTTTCTTAAGAGGATTAACAATGTACATCGGAGCTGTAACTTTATTTGCCGCTTTTAGGTCTGCTGTTGTCGAAGAAATTTTTTCAAGTGCCGAAGCTAAGCCTTCCGGATAACGAGTTAATCGGGCTCCGTTTGCATCTGCTAAATATTCCCTTCTTCTTGAAATAGCAAAGTATAACAATTGTGCTAAAATTGGTGCAAGAATAGCAAACACAATAGCTACAATCATAATTATCATTTGAGCCTGCCCGCTGTCGGAAGAAGATCTTGAACGATACCGCGGTGAAGAAGCCGAAGAAAACCAGAGACCTCTTAAAAATATTTCGGATATGATTACAATACTGCCCAGCATAATTCCGGCAAACGTCATTAATAAAATATCGCGGTTAACAATATGAGACATTTCATGAGCAATAACTCCCTGAAGCTCATCACGGTTTAATTTGGACAATAATCCCGCCGTTACCGTAATTGCACTGTTTTCAGGTTTAATTCCCGTTGCAAATGCATTAGGAGCTTCCTCATTAATAATATATACCTTTGGCATTTTAGGCAGATTTGCTGCTATTCTCATCTCATCAACAATATTAAACAACTGCTGGTGGACTTCCGGAGTTACTTCTTTTGCATGACTTATTGACAATAGAATTGAGCTGCCGGAAAAATAACTAACAATTGAAAGGACAAACCAAATAAACAGTGCGGCTATAATACCTAAAAACCCGCCTCCCTGCGGTATAAAATAACTTCCCACCAAATAGCCTAAAAGAACCAGCGCTATACCCATTGCGACGAACAATATCATCGACTTTCTTCTATTTGATTGAATTAATTCCCACATGATTTTTTATCGATATAAATTACAAAAATAATTTAGCTATGCAATTATTGAAAACTTACTTTAGGTACTTCCCTATCTGCTTTGTCTTCAACCTGGAAGAAAGGTTCCTGTTTAAAGTTGAACATTCCGGCCATTACGTTTGAAGGAAACATTTGTATTTTATTATTATAAAAAAGCACTTGGTCGTTGTAGCTCTGTCTGGCAAAAGAAATTTTATTTTCGGTAGATGTTAATTCCTCCTGAAGTGCCAAGAAATTCTGATTTGCTTTTAAGTCCGGGTAATTTTCAACTACGAGAAAGAATTTGCTCATTGCCCCGCTGAGTTCGCCTTCGGCCTTAGCTTTATCTTCTACAGTCCCGGCGTTCATTGCCTGACTTCTGGCATTCGTAATATTCTGCAGAGTTTCCCGCTCATGAGTCATATATCCCTTAACAGTTTCAATTAAATTCGGGATCAGATCATGACGCCTTTTTAGTTGAACGTCAATCTGAGACCATGCATTTTTAACCTGGTTTCTTAAACGAATAAGAGAATTATACATTGAAACCATCATTAAAATAAAAAAGACAATAATAACCAGTATTACAATTAATGCTACCATTTTATTCTCCCGGTTGATTTAAATTAAGTTTGTGGCCGAACATATCTTTTATTAAGGTTAATACTTTGTTATCTTTATCAAAACTGCCCATTGCTACCAAATCTTCAAGTTCTCCTTTGTCGAACCAAATACCGTGGTGTTGTTTACATTTATCTATCAAAATACTTTCATCGATTCCGCACAATATCTTATCCATTTTTTTTCTACAGATAGGACATCTTAAAGGCTTTTCTTTTGAATTGTCATCAATTTTGAAAGAAGATAAAAGCTTATCTTTTTCCGAAGAACCTTCTAATAATATTTCCAGTTCCCCGCCGTCCAGCCAAATACCGTGGCATTCTGTACAGTGGTCAATTTCCACATTATTTAATTCTAAAATAATAAGTGGACTCTTACAAACCGGGCAATCCATTTTCTTTTCTCAATAAATATTTTTAATAAATATATTAGACGTTATAATAATTATTATGTTCAAAATATAAAAGACAGCGCAATCAATCAAATTAAATTTAGATATAAAAGTAAACTGCATGTTTCTGCAAAGCTCAGATTATCATTTTTTTACTTTATTGGCGAAATAAGTTTAAAAATTATACCGTGATAAAATCAATATGTATTTAATTTTTTTAATATTAAATTATCGGGGTTTTATAATTAAATAGATTAATCAACAACTAAACCGCAGGCAGAAATGAAAAATTTATCTTTGTTATTAAATACCGCCTTATTTATTTGTTTATTCCCTTTCTTACTTTTTGCTCAGAAAGGGAACAATTATAATCCGCATAAAGCTTTTGATCCATCCTTTGACAGCAACACCGGCACATACTACAGAAGCGCCAGCGGAATGCCGGGTCCCGGTTACTGGCAGAACCGCGCCGATTATAAAATAAAAGCTGCTTTGGATGATAATAAAAATGCCGTCAGCGGAAACGAAGAAATAATATACACAAATAACAGTCCCGATAACCTGCATTATGTCTGGCTGCAGCTTGATCAAAACCGTTTTAAAGACAGTTCCCGGAGCGCAGCGACTTCAGGTTTTAATGCAAGGGCGGAAAAATTCGACGGCGGATATAATATTAAATCGGTAAAAATTATTTTCAACGGAAAAACAGCTTCAGCTGATTATATTATAACCGACACACGTATGCAGATTAGGTTGCCCGGATTATTAAAATCCAAAGGCGGGAAGCTGAAAATATTAATCGATTATTCATTTAAAGTGCCGCCGCAGAATATGGGAAGATGCGGTTACATGGAAACAAAAAACGGAAAAATCTTTGATATAGCACAGTGGTTCCCGCGCATGGAAGTTTATGATGATTTGATCGGATGGAACACCCTCCCGTTCTTAGGAGGCGGAGAATTTTATCTGGATTACGGGAATTATGATTATTCAATAACTGTTCCCTGGTATATGATTGTTGCAGGTTCCGGTGAACTTGTAAATCCGAAAGAAGTTTTAACATCGCTGGAAATAAAAAGACTCAATGAAGCGCGCAGAAGCGATAAGACCGTTTTCATAAGAAATGCACAGGGAATTAATGAAGCTTCTACTAGACCGGTTCAAAAGGGCAATTTAACATGGCATTTTAAAATGGACAACTCACGCGATGTATCTTGGGCAGCATCAAAAGCATTTATATGGGATGCCGCCAAGATAAATCTGCCGGACGGCAAAAAGTCGCTTGCCATGTCGGTTTATCCTATTGAAAGCGCTGGCGATTCCGCATGGGGCAGGTCAACCGAATACTTAAAAAGAAGCGTAGAAATATTTTCGAAACATTGGTTTGTTTATCCTTATCCGAATGCAGTGAATGTAGGCGGACCGGTCGGAGGAATGGAATATCCCGGAATTGTTTTCTGCAGCTACCGTGCAAAGCGTAAATCATTGTGGATGGTTACCAATCATGAAATCGGGCATAACTGGTTTCCGATGATTGTCGGTTCAGATGAAAGAGAAAATGCCTGGATGGATGAGGGCTTTAATACATTTATAGACATACTAAGCTATAAACATTTTAATAACGGCGAATATTATCCTAAACGTGACGGAGAATATGCGCCCAAAGGTGGAAATCCGGCAAAAGAAATTGTTCCTTTCTTATTAAGTAAAAATTCACAGCCGATTGTTTCTTACGCAGATCAAATAAACGGCCGTTATATTCATACAATAGAATATTATAAAACTGCGCTAGGCCTGGTTATGCTTAGAGATTATATTCTTGGTAAAGATAGATTTGACTATGCTTTTAGAACTTATATAAGGCGCTGGGCATATAAGCATCCGGCACCAGAAGACTTTTTCCGTACAATGAATGACGCAGCCGGAGAAGATCTTAACTGGTTCTGGAAGGGCTGGTTTGTGAAAGACTGGAAACTAGACCAGGCAGTTACGGATGTAAAATATGTTGACGGCGATCCGAAGAAGGGTTCGTTAATTACGATTGAAAATAAAGATCAGCTTGTAATGCCTGTTGTTGTGCAGGTAAAGGAATCCAACGGAAATGTTGGCGGAGTAAAACTGCCGGTTGAGATCTGGGAAAAATCGGGAAAGTTTACATTTAGGTATAATTCAACAAGTTTGATTGATACGGTAAAAATCGATCCGGATGAGCAATTGCCTGATGTAGATCCGTCAAACAATGTTTGGACTTCAGGTACTAAAAAATAAAATGCAGCCGGAGATATAATTTATAATCGTAAAAGTCTTCGGCTGCTAATAAATTTATAGTTTTCTAGTTATTAATTTATGTGGACTAATATCCATTCGGCTTTGCATGTGCAAACCATAAATGGCCAGGTCCCACATTTGGATCATGTCCTTGATCCATGATAACTTCAAATTGACCCCAAATCGCATAACCTCCAGGGCGCCAATATGGGCTATCTTCCAAATCAGTACCTACCCAAATAATTTTGTAATGCCATATTTCACCGCTCCCGCCGGGGAATTTACCATTCCATTCATTATTTTCCCAGGCTTTATTATAAGGCGGATTTGCCCAATCTTCTGCATTTCCACGATCCCAATCTGCACTCCACTTCATAACAAGTTTATCTGGTGCATAAATACCTAAATAATCTGCCGGAAGACCTTTCGCCAAACTCCAGCTTTCTCCGGTGCCATTAAATATCCTTGCACCATAGTTATAACCGAACTCATTAAATCCACCTTTCAATAAAACAGATGATGAATTTTCTGCTTTGGAAAGAGCAGTCTGATTGTTTACAGGATTAGAAGAATTGCTGCAGCTTAAGAACAGAAGACTGCAAGAAAGAACAAGTGCAAAGAAAATAACTGAAATTTTCATTACTGATTCCTCCAATTGTTTTTAGAAGTTATTTATAATGAACAAAAAGTAGCAAGAAAA
>JBJKQP010000050.1:0-6184 GCA_046705105.1 Ignavibacteriaceae bacterium
TTGAATATAGCCATGAAACAACACTCTGTGTCTTGCGAATGTTTCCTAAATTTTCGTAAAGCTTTAAGAAAACATTTTGCGTTATATCTTCGGCAATATATTTTTCACCCAGCATTTTGCAGATGTAGTTATACAACTGCTTTTTATACTGATTATACACCAAAGTAAAATCAATAATATTTGAAAAACTATTCGCCAAGGAATATCCTTTTTTTATTTGGTTTTCATAAAGCGTTTTTCAATTAACGACTCAAGCCTATCCTCGGCATAAGAAACCAGCTTCTTATCAACATTACCGGATTTTGCTAAAAACTTTTGATAATATTTAATTGCAACCGATTTGTCTTTATATAAGTGTTCATACACCGTTGCAAGGTAGAACTTCAATACAAGTTTTTTAGGATTTTCTCTTAATGCATTTTTATAAAACCTAAGAGCTTCAGAATAATATTTCATTGAGTAATAAGAAGCTGCAATCTGCGTGTATGATTCCGCAGTCATTTCATTCTTAAGAAGAGCAACGGCAGTTTGGAAATTATATATAGCCTTTTTATAACCGTTTAAACTTTTATAAGATGCGCCGAGAAAAAAGTAGGCGGAAGGGTCTTTATCATTCATCGCTAGTGTGGTATCCAGTGCCGTAATGGCCGAATCATATTTCTCGGACCAATAATAACTAATTCCCAAATTTCTAAAATTTACAAAAGAAGAATCACCAAACTCAATTGAATTCTTGTAGCTTTTAATAGCCCTGTTGTATTTATGCATCTTAAGAAAGATGTCTCCTTTCATTGTCCACATTTCAGTTGAGTTGGGATAAACCGATAAGCCGTTGTTAACAATTTTCATTGCGGAAATAAGTTTGTCCGTTAAATAATAAAGACGGCTTAATTCCATTACGGTAAGTTCGTTCCAGGGATTTAATCTATGGGCAATTTGATAATCAATTATAGCATCTTCAACATTTCCCAACAATGAATTGCATTTTGCCGCCTGTTCATAATAAAAGCTGTTAAGGGAATCTGTTTTTATAAGAATGTTGTATATCTTAACTGCTTTTTCCCATTTGTGTTTTTGTGTATATACTTTTCCAAGTGAAAGAAGCACTTGTGTATTTGTTGAATCCGATATTAAAGCGTTTAATAAAATTTTTTCTGCCGAAGTTAATCTTCCTGAAGCGATAAGATTGTTTCCAAGCAAAGTCATCATTTTAATATTGTTAGGTTCTATTGCCAATGCTTTTGTAAGTACTCCGGCTGCTTTTTGATAATCGGAAAGGGATTGATAGCAAAGACTTAAATAATAAAGTGCATTTACGTTGGCCGAATCGACTTTCAATTCTTTGTTTAACACATCAATGGATTCCTGATATCTTTCTTCCATTAATAAAACCTTTACGGAATCGAATACTGGTATATTTGAATTTTGTGCAAGCAATCCCGTTTGTATGAGTATTAAAATAAAAAATAATGTTATAAAAAATTGCAGCTTTCTCATTTTAATGCCCTATTAAAGAAATTTTTTTATTCCTATATATAAAGATGCTTTAAAGGAAGGAAAGTTTGCGGAAAAATATAAAAAAGATAGGAATTTGATCAGCCTGTCCGTTCATAGGCGGACCAAATTCCTATAAAATTGTTTTTAATAATAAAAATGAAACTGCAATACGAACGAATCATTTTTTACCTGGGGAGTTTCAAATTGAAATCTGTACTGCGGGCGAATTTCTATAAAACTATACGGGAAGAACTCGAAGCCTGCCACAATCCTTGAAACCTGATCATTACTTACGCTTATATTCGGATCGAACAGATCATATCTTACGACTGCTTCCAATCCTTTAATTATTCTGTAGCCTCCTTGTACCATTGCGGCACTAGACTTGCTCCCAACGGATTCATAATCCTGTGCGATGTCATATTCCCCTGTAATTGTAAAATTACCAACGCCCAACCCCAAATAACCGCCGTACATTGTTACTTTATGTTCGGTTGGAAGCTGAGTGTAAATTAAAGGCCCTTTAAATGTAGTAAATGAAGCGCCAAGCATTAAAGCGTATCTGTTCGCTACAACCGGATTGAACATAGCGCTTACCGTATAAGTCGGATCGGTATTAAAGTCAAGCGGAACCGGGCTGCCGACGCTTGCTGTTATTAAGCCTACTTCACCGACATTATATCCAACTTCAACACCGGTAATATTGTATCTAGGATCGTAAATTAATCCCTGTCTTTTGTTTGTTGTAAACAAGTAGCCCAAGTCTCCGCCCCGTGTATAAGCCGTATGATCATCAATTCTAAGGCCGTAATCGGGAATAAAAGTACCGGCTTTAATATAGCTGTTGTTGGGAAGAACATGAGCAATTGCCATTCCAATCCAGGTTGCATTTACAAAATCATATGCGGCATAGGCATCAATTTTATCTGAAAGCTCAATATCGGAATAAAGGGTACCTTGCATTTTTTGGAAAGTTGTTTTACCGAATTGCTGAGAATAAAGATATTGTGTCCTATAATCTATTCCGATTTTTATGTTTGGTCCAATATGGTTTCCGAATTTAAAATTTTTATCAGCCGGATAAATAAGCGGAAGGACTCTCCACCCGAAATGAAAACCTCCTGAATTTCTCATACCGCCGCCTGTAGGGTCTATATGGCAGTCTACACACCTTGCACCCTGCCTTAAAGCAAAGCGGGGTAAAGCATACATGTTAATTGCAAAAATCATAAACAAAAAAATCAGTAATAAGTATTTTAAACTTTTCATAAGCTCGCCTTTTGGTTATCTAAAAAATTTAACGCACAATTAGCCTACAATTTTATAATTAAAATTAAACCGACTTTAAGGTATGGACAGTATGGATGGTTGATTGTTAAAATTTCCATACTTTTTTATCATTCCATATCCAACTGCAAATCCGTAACAGTTAATGAATGATTTTATAAATACAGAAAAGGAATTATTAAATAAATAATTATTTCTGAACTATAACTGTGTTTTAAAGCAATAACTTAAGGAATTATGCAGAATTAAGATTTGATAAATGATCTTTATCGGATGTATTTTGATTTCGAGCATAATTATTTTGCAGAAACGGATTTTAATACAAGGACGCCGGAGAGATGCAAGATAGTTATTCTGGTTCTTACTTGTAGTAAATTAAAAAATTTAATCATTACTATTCTATTGTGAATTAAACAATAGAACAATTTAGTAATAAAACAATTAAACAATTTTCATCATATTAAATAATAAGAATAGGTTTTTATTCTTGCTTACAAATAGATTTACATTGATTAAATACCTATACTTATTTACTTTTAAGCTAATATTTTATTGGAAAAATGAAAAAGATATTAATACTAGGCTCTACAGGTTCAATAGGGATAAACACACTTAATGTTATTAGAAATTTTCCCGGACAGTTTAAAATTACAGCACTTACCGTAAATACGCGGATAGACAAGCTTGAGCAGCAAATAAATGAATTTAAACCCAAAGCCGTAGTAGTAAAAGATGAAAAATCGGGTTCGGAATTAAAAAAAAGAATTTCAGGCAAGTGCCGGGTATTTATCGGTGAGGAAGGACTACCGGAAGCTGCGGCAGTTTTGGATTATGATATTTTAGTAGGGGCAATGGTCGGATTCAGCGGTTTGGCTCCCACTATTGAAGCTATTAAACGCGGTAAGATAATTGCACTTGCAAACAAAGAAACTCTTGTTGTTGCGGGAGAACTTATCACCGGTATGTGCAAGAAATTTAACGCAACTTTAATTCCTATCGATTCCGAGCATAGTGCTATTTTTCAGTGCCTGCAGGGAGAGAAAAAAGATACTGTTGAAAAATTAATACTTACTGCCTCGGGCGGACCTTTTCTAAATAAAAATATAAACGAATTTGAGGATGTAACCGTAACGGAAGCTTTAAACCATCCTAACTGGAAAATGGGAAACAAAGTTACAATAGATTCCGCATCGATGATGAATAAAGGTTTGGAAACTATAGAAGCAAAGTGGCTGTTCGGATTTGAAAAAGATAATATAGAAGTGGTTATTCATCCTCAATCAATAATACATTCGATGGTTCAGTTTTACGACGGTTCAATAAAAGCGCAGCTTGGCCTGCCCGATATGAAGCTGCCTATTCAATATGCATTAACATACCCTGAGCGGTTCCGTAACAATTTTAAGCGGACTAATTTAAATCAAATCGGTACTTTAACTTTTTTAGCTCCGGATATGAGAAAGTTTAAATGTTTAGAATTGGCATTTAATGCATTAAACTCAGGCGGAACTGCTCCTTGTATTTTAAATGCCGCCAACGAAGTAGCAGTCGATAAGTTTTTAAAAGGGAAAATAAAATTTTCTCAAATACCTCAATTAATTTCTCAAGCAATGGAGAAGATAGAGAACCACAGATCGCCGGATTTAGATGTAATTTTTGAATGTGATAAAAATACTAGGGAATTCGTATTAGCTTTAAGTTAGATTTTTTTAATAGTAATTTTCACATTATTTTTGCATTTATTTTTCACCGGCTTTTTTGGAATTCTAAATAAAGGAGAATCTTTTTTAATGGATTATATTATTTATTTTGCAATTACCATCGGTATTTTGGTTTTTGTACATGAATTCGGTCACTTTATTGCCGCTAAGCTTTGCGGTATGAGGGCCGAAGTTTTTGCAATCGGGTTTGGTAAACGATTATTTGGTTGGAATAAAAAAGATGGCTTTTCCTTTGGGGCCCTTCCAAAGGATTTTGACGGCGAGGGACATACTGATTACCGGCTTAGTCTTTTACCGTTAGGCGGTTATGTTAAAATTTCAGGAATGGTTGATGAAAGCTTCGATACCGAGTTTGCAGATAAAGAACCCCAGCCTTATGAATTCAGAGCTAAGCCTACCTGGCAAAAAATTATAGTTATAACCGCCGGCGTACTTATGAACCTGCTCCTTACGATTGCCGTATTCTGGGGTATTAATTTTTTCCATGGACAAGGGTTCACCAAAACTACAACTATAGGTTATGTTAACCCGAAAAGTTCTGCAGACTCACTTGGATTTAAAACCGGTGATAAAATATTGACTATTAATGGTAAAACCGTTGCAAACTGGGAACAGGTTATGACGGATATTTACATTAATACAATCGGACAAAATTTAAAATTTAAGATTGACAGGGACGGAAGAGATCTTGTTATAGATGTCCCGAGAAAAAAAGTTCCCTCTCCGGATAATAACAAAATCTTTTTAATTCAATCAGGTATTAAACCATATATCTTGGAAGTGTTGCCAAAATCTCCCGCAAAAAAAGCAGGGATTAAAAGCGGTGATATATTATTAAAACTAAATAATAAAGTTTTATATAGCATGGAGCAAACACAGGATATAATAAAAAGCCACAAAGGAATTGTTCTTCCCCTGGAAGTTTTAAGGGATAAAGATACTGTAAATTTATCTGTAACACCGGGCTCCGACGGTTTAATAGGAGTACAACTTGGTTTAGCACCTACTGTTCCTGTAGTTTATGAAAGATTTGGGTTCCTTCAGTCATTTTCCAAAGGTTGGGATGGTATTGTTAAAGTTACCGAAGCAACATTTAAAATGGCTGGAAGTGTTATCGGAGGAAAAATTGCTTTTGGTAAGGCTTTTGCTGGTCCGGTTAGGATTGCTGAATTTGCGGTTAGATCTGCAGATAACGGTATAGTAAGCTTTTTATCTTTTCTTGCAATGTTAAGCCTTAGTCTTGCAATTATAAACATTATGCCGTTTCCGGTACTGGATGGCGGACACCTTGTTATGATAATAATTGAAGGAATTACGAAAAGGGAAATACCGATAAAGGTTAAAATTGCAATTCAGAATGTCGGTTTTGTACTTCTGCTTTTGCTTATGGCGCTTATAATTTATAACGACATAATAAATCTTTAGCTCATTTTTTCATTAAAATAATAGTTCATAAATGATCAGGCTAAGCTACAATGAAATCGAAAATGAGTTAAAATTAATTTTAATAAGAAACGGATTCGACGAAAACAAATCGGAGATTTTAGCTTCTATCTTTGCTGAGAATAATCTTCTCGGCAAAGAATCCCACGGATTAAACAGGTTCCCTTCATTTATAAAAAGCGTTTTAGAAAAAAGAGTAAACGTTAACTCTGAACCTGAATTTATCTCATCTTCTC
>JBJKQP010000051.1:0-3184 GCA_046705105.1 Ignavibacteriaceae bacterium
GTTCTTCCGGTAATGCAATAAAACTTTTGGAAATTAAAAACTATCCTAAGGAAATAACAAGAGAAGCTAACGAGCTATCCCAAAAATTATTATTATCGAATTATAATGATTATTTTTATAAATGAAACAAAATAGTTATTACTTCTTACAACTCAACTATTTTTATATTGTTAGGAGAAAAAATGTTACTGAAAAACAGGGAAGCTTTAATAACGGGGAGCAGCCGCGGTATAGGAGCGGCAACCGCAAAATTATTTTCAGAACAAGGAGCCAGCGTAGCAGTTAATTACTTTTATAGTGAAGATGCTGCTAAAAGCGTGGTTGACGAAATAAATTCCAAAGGCGGAAATGCAATAGCAGTAAAAGCAGATGTTACTGATTTTGCTCAAGTTGAAAAAATGGTAAATATTATCACGTGAGAATTCGGTTCTATTGATACTCTGGTAATTAATGCTAGTATGAAATTTAAATATGCTGCTTTTCTTGAACAGGTATGGGAAGACATAGAAAACAAAGTTATGGGAGAAGTAATATCATTTTTTAATCCGTACAAACTTAATGTTCCTTCAATGATTAAAAACCAAAAGGAATGTATAATAAGTATTTCAAGCGGCTTATCGAAAAGACCGGGAAGAGGATTTATATCTCACAGTGCTGCAAAAGCTGCACTTAATATGTTAACAAACTCTCTTGCATGAGAACTTGCTCCTTATGGCATAAGAGTGGATATGTTGCTCCCGGTTTAACATTAACCGATGCTACAGCTTTACATCCGGAAGATAGAAAGAAAATGATAGCCGGCGCACAAATCCGATGAGAAGATTAGGCCGGCCTGAAGACCTTGAGGGTGCTGTATTAATGCTTGCAACCGATTATGCTAGTTATATTAACAGCAGCTATTTGCCGGTTGCCGGCGGTTTAACATCATTATAAATGTGAATATATTTAATTCACTATTCTATTGTTCTGTATTCTTAATTTTTTAAATAAGAATACAGAACATTAGAATGTAGAATTTGGAATTACTTTATGCTTACAGTTCTCGGTTAAAATATTGTACTATTTTTTCGGCAGTACTATTGTTCCAAGTTTTGTTGTGTTGGAAGCTTTTACCGATACATTTGTAATAGTTGTATCACTGTATGCAGCAGTATCGCCAGGAATAAATTTTACCGAGTATGTAGCAGGAGGAACATTTTCTAATTTAAAGCCTCCGGTATTATCTGTTGAAGTGGATAAAGTATCTGTACTGTTATAAGCCCAAACGGATGTACTAACTGTATCCGGAGAAACCGTTCCTTCAATTATACCGGTGGAACCGGAAGATACTACACTTATAACAGGCTTTAATATATACTTAGGATTTAGCAAATTGCCTGTTACTACAATTGAACTGTAGGCATTAAAATCCAGCGTTAATGTATTCGTATTACCGGATTGAATTGTTGAATTAATATTTATTTTTACACCGCTTTCAGTCCCGCTTGGAGTAATTAGTGGAAAAGTATTTCCGCCTATAACTATATTGCTGCCGCTTCCGATATAAAGTCTCAGTTGTGAATAAGTCCCGGAATGAATTTGTGCTTTGCCTATTACGGCACTTACGCCATTTACAAGTCTTAACAAATCATAACTTTCAGTTTTATTGTTAAGTGTTACCCATCCGCTTGTTGTATCGCTTGATGTTGAATGGGCAGTTACACTGTCAATAACTATATTTACCTGATCATAATTAGCGGGGCTGTCAATCATATTTATCTGCAAGGTTCCGCTTTCTTGAGACGATACGGGATTATTTTTTGAACATCCTGCAATAAATAGAATACTTAATATTACGATTGATGTTAAGATGTACTTTAACATATAATCCTCTCAATTTTTTTTTCTAAATAAGGTATCAAATATATAATTAGAATTTTAATAACGTTTTTTCATGGAATACATTCTCAGTATTCGTGCCAAAATAAAAATGGTAAATTCTAAGAATAAATAAGGGAAATTTGATTTTATTAAATTTTATCGATTATAAACGTGTAAAAAATTCATTCTTCAGTGAAATATTTGCGTGTTAAAAATATATGGTTCATTTAAAGAAACTAAAGATAAAATAGGTATAGAGATACTTAATCATATTTCATTATTATTTTAATTGTAAGATATTCTTTACAACCATGAATAAATTTTATAACGTAATATTGGCATAGAAAATTTAACCCGGCCATTGTTCCTCCGGTATTGCAATAAAACTTTCGGAAATTAAAAACTATCCTAAGGAAATAAAAAGAGAAGCTAACGAGCTATCCCCAAAATTATTATTATCAAATTATAATGATTATTTTTGTAAATGAAATAAAATAGTTATTACTTCTAATAACTCAACTATTTTTATATTGTAAGGAGAAAAAATGTTACTGAAAAACAGGGTAGCTTTAATAACGGGGAGCAGTCGCGGTATTGGAGCGGCAACCGCAAAATTATTTGCAGAACAAGGGGCCAGCGTAGCAGTTAATTACTTTCATAGTGAAGATGCTGCCAAAAGCGTGGTTGACGAAATAAATTCCAAAGGAGGAAATGCAATAGCAGTAAAAGCAGATGTTACTGATTTTGCTCAAGTTGAAAAAATGATAAATATTATCACGGGAGAATTCGGTTCTATTGATACTTTGGTAATTAACGCCAGTATGAAATTTAAATATGCTCCTTTTCTTGAACAGGAATGGGAAGACATCGAAAATAAAGTTATGGGAGAGGTAAAATCATTTTTTAATCCGTGCAAGCTTATTATTCCTTCTATGATTAAAAACAGAAAAGGCTGTATAATAAGTATTTCAAGCGGCTTATCGAAAAGACCGGGAAGAGGATTTATAGCACATAGTGCGGCAAAAGCAGCACTTAATATGTTAACTAATTCTCTTGCAGGAGAACTTGCTCCATACGGCATAAGAGTAAATACCGTTGCTCCCGGTTTAACATTAACCGATGCTACAGCATTCCACACGGAAGATAGAAAGAAAATGATGGCAGCAGCAAATCCGATGAGAAGATTAGGTCAGCCTGAAGATCTTGCAGGTGCCGTACTAATGCTTGCAAGCGATTATGCTGGTTATATTAACAGCAGTTATTTGCCTGTTGACGGCGGCCTAACAACATTATAAGAATATATTGTTTACTTATGTTACGCAAA
>JBJKQP010000052.1:0-3130 GCA_046705105.1 Ignavibacteriaceae bacterium
ATTTATTAAAAGATATAAAGGAGAGATTATGGTACAATTAATTTATAAAGAAGAAAGCTATTTAGTAATTGGAAAGTGTTTTGAAGTTCATAATAATCTCGGACCCGGATTTCTGGAAATTGTATATAAAGATGCTCTTGAATACGAATTTAAGGTTTCAAATATCCCTTACGAACGAGAAAAAGAATATATTGTTAAATATAAAAACATTATTTTACCTCATAAATTTTACGCTGATTTTGTTGTATTTGATAAAATTATTTTGGAAGCAAAAGCTGTAAATGGAATATCGGAAGACTTTACTGCACAAGCTATTAATTATTTGAAAGTATCGAGAAATAGGCTGGCATTAATTGTAAATTTCGGCGAGTTTAAATTAAATTCAAGAAGAATAGTGCTGGATGAAAAACAGAAAGAATGGGAACAATTTAGCAGTTAATAGAAGAATAAATATTTTTATTAGCGCATTCGCGGCATTCAAAACGAAAAAGAAACACCGAAAGAATTGCCGGAGAAATAATATGAAAGGTTATTCCCGGTTTTGTTCCCTTTATTTTGATTGCTCACAAAATCTCCAACAAAATGCCCAATAAGTCCGCCTGTAATTACATCCGAAAACCAGTGTGCATTGTGATAAATTCTAGCTCCTAATACCAATGTAGAAGCTGTATAGCATAAAATCTTTAGAAAAATATTATTGGTATTATCTGCAAGGACAGTTGAAATGGCAAAAGAAACAGTAGCATGACCGGAAGGAAAGGAAGTGTAAGCAGCATGCACATTAAACGGCCTGAACCTTGCATGGCCTTCGTTGGTGTATGGCCTGCTCCTCCCAACAACAGCCTTAATTACCGATGTAATAAGCCCTGCCCAACCTACAGCTTCAATTGTTTGCAGCCCAAGTTGTCTAACACCGGGATCATTTAAAAATAAACCGTAACCGTATAAGGCACTAATACCGATTAAGGAATATTTACTTCCGTATACTTTATCAATTGAGAAAAGATTATTGTTAAAATCCGAATGATTTCTGCCGGCAAATTTCTTTATATTATAATCGACAGAATATCCTGCGGCAATTAAGGCAACGGAGCCCGCTAACCCAATTTGAGTTGAACTTTTAAATTGAAAGAAACTATCGGCAAGGTTTCCGCCGGTAGTAAAAAAATGGCTAACATCATTTCCAAGATTTTCTATAATCTGAGCTTGTGATATAGAATGAAATGAAAAGGTAAATACAATAATAGATATGAAAAAATATTTCAAGTAAAGTAAAGTTTAATTAGTCGGCTCAAATTTTTAATTAATTTTTATCAGTTCTTCTGCAAACCTGCAAATCTTATAAATTTTAAAATATTACAGAAATGATTTTTAATTTAGAATTTTTATTTTTTAATTGATATAGCTTTCCGCACAAAGCCGTCAGATTTTAAAAGTCTTTCTTTTGCTTCATCAGCATTAACTCCTGCTTTAATCATAACAAGAGCAGTTTTAACATGACCGCCTGCCTTCATTAAGTAATCACCCGCTTCTTCGTAAGAAATACCTGTAATAGTCATTACAATTCTTTTAGACCTTTCAACCAGCTTTTTGTTTGTCATCTGGAGATCAATCATCATATTTTCATAAACCTTGCCCATGCGAATCATAGTAGTTGTAGTTAACATATTCAATACAAGTTTCTGGGCAGTACCGCTTTTCATTCTGGTAGAACCCATAACAACCTCCGGACCAACGAAAGGACATATTGCAACATCAACTTCTTTAATATTAAAATTTTTTCTGGGGTTACAGGTTATATAAAGGGTTTTAGCTCCCAGCTCCTTGGCTTTTTTTACTGCACCAACTACATAGGGAGTCCTTCTACTTGCAGCTATTCCACATACAACATCTTTATTATTTACCTTTGCGGTTAAAACATCATTGGCTCCGTTTTCTTCATAATCTTCTGCACCTTCCTGTGCACGAAACATAGCCTCCCTGCCCCCCGCAATATACCCTTCGATTAGCCCGTATGGGGTACCAAATGTAGGCGGACACTCGGATGCATCTACTACACCCAAACGACCGCTTGTTCCTGCTCCAAAATATAATAACCTTCCGCCGTTTTTAAGTGCTTTTACTATTATTTCTACAGCTTCTTCAATGTAAGGCAATTCTTTTTCTACGGCATAAGGAACTGTTTTGTCTTCGTCGTTAATTATTTTTAGAATTTCCAAAGTAGAACGGGCATCAATATCCATCGATTTGGGATTTCTTTGTTCTGTTGAAAGGTTGCTTATTTCGCTAAACAGTGCTTTGGTTTCGGAAGAAGAATTCATTTTTGCAGCTCCAGCAGTACTAGTTTTTTCCCTTTTTGATTTCTAATATTAGAGGGTTTGTAAAATAATTCAAAAGTAGTTGATTTTTTAATATATGCCTTGTATTTCAGCTCGGCTTTTTTGTATTCATCTGTTAGATCGCCGCCTTTTATTGCAGCTAAGTAAGATTTTTCTTTTACAAGAGGAAGGGCATATCTAAGCAATATTATTAATGGTACCGTTGCTCTACTTACAATTAAGTCAAAAGTATCCGAATATTCTGTGATAAATTCCGGACTTTCTACTCTGTTATTTACAACTTTTAGATTACTTAGTTTTAGTTTGTCTACAAACTCTTTTACTGCATCTGTCTTTTTACCGGTTGAATCTATAAGAACACCTTTCATTTCCGGGCGTATTATTGCAAGAGGAATGCCCGGGAAACCCCCGCCTGTACCTATATCTAAAAATTCGGTACATCTTTCAGGTAAGTATTTTGCAATATAGGAAGAGAGAAATATGTGGTTTTCTATAATCGAATCGACATCTTTACGGGAGACTAAATTTAGTTTTTCATTTTTTTCTGCAATTAGTTCCGCAAAAAATGCAAGCCTTTCGACCTTCATTGAGTCTTGGCTAAAATTATTTTCCCAGAAGAAAGCTTGTAGCTCTTTAGTGTATTGTTCTTGAACATCGACCATAAAAGCCCTCTTAAATTAGTTCTTCAAATATACCAATAAAATAGAAATATCAGAAGGTGTAACTCCCGATATCCTGGATGCCTGTCCTATTGATCTAGGCTTTACTTTATTAAGCTTTTCTCTTCCTTC
>JBJKQP010000053.1:0-4051 GCA_046705105.1 Ignavibacteriaceae bacterium
GCATACGTACCAGTTTTATTGCCGTTCTTATCCAGTGCGTATATAATTAATATTAACGTTCCGCCAACCGTCGCACCGAATTTAGGAGCTAAGTATTCAGCATCTTCTTGCAGAAGTAAATCAAAGACTAATCTTTTTGTCCATTTCTCTTTATTAACTGCATCTTCATTGAATTTTTTTCCTTCTGCTTTGAACTTAGTGTAGTTTGCCTCAAGTTGTGCTGCTTCTTGCATAGTAATCTGCTGACTCTGCATTGAACTTACCGGCGTTTCTTTCGGATATAATTGTACAATCGCAATCACAATTCCAACAAGCAGTATCACCCCTATCCATGACCAGTTTCTTGCTTTCTTGCTCATATTAACCTCTTGTTATTTTGTTGTTCCCGATTTGTTCGGGTATTTTAATCTTTTATTAAAATGGTCTCTTTGGGTGTTTACAAATCCTATTTCCAAACCGTATATTTGCAGTAGACATTTGAGGATAATATGAGACCTAAATATTTCATAAAGTATTTCGATAGTTCGTGATTAACTAACGTTTTTGAACTGAGATTTTAAGAGAAAATTGAAATGAATTTTAATTTTTTGAACACTTTGTACATCAAGTTTGTTATTGTGATAGTCCCGATGAATTCTCGGAGAAAGCCAAACAACAAGCAAAGGATAGTTATAGTTTTCATGGTGCGCAACAACATTATCAGAATTTGTAATAAGACACCTTTCCTTAATAAGCTTGCCCGCCCTGATAGCACTTTCAGCAATTTGCCTGGCTTTAATTCTCTCAGGGTATCGTTCTACTTGAAGCTTTTTATAATGATAATTATCCTTGGAGATTCCGCCCTTCCAGTAACCGTTATTAGAGCCTCTGTGAGTTCTGCCAAATTCGTCTCTTATAGTTTGAATTTGTTCGGGTGTGCGGAGTATGTGATTATGGTAAAGGAAGTGCTTGATTGCCATATAACCCACTCCCAATTCACGGCTTAAATTCTTATTGGATTTATGTAAGTTATCCTTAATATATTGCTTCTGTGATTCAGTCATCCTTTTCAGACCTTGATTTTATTATTTTTATTTGAAGCGTATTGTCGGAAACTTTATAGACAGAAACCGCAACTTTAGTATATTGAGAGAAGGCATTTAGGAATTTTTTAGGAAGTCTGAGAATCGGGTTAGAAGTGTTCAGCATTATTTCTTTTGTTTTTATCATTTTTCCTCTTTTGTAAGTATTTTACATTCTTGGTAACAAATGTAACGCTATAAAAATGAAAAGTCAAGTAAAAAATGTATATCTATGTATTTTTTTTTTTTGTCATGTAATAAATATATGTTTAAGTTTCATAAAGAGAGAGGTTATTATGCAAAATGTTACAAACTATCAAGAATTAATTAAGTTTATCATAAACGATTTACATGAAGTTTCACAAGAAGAAATAGCAAATAGAATAGGGTTTGCGCCTAAAACGCTTTATTCACTTCTCAATGGGGCACAACCTGGCAAAAAGGTAAGAAGACAAATAAACGGATTTGTTGAATCTAAATACGGGGTAACAGTGAAGGAGTTAATGGGAGACAAAATTCAGATAGTTAAAAAACAAGTCTTTCAGATTTCAGGGGATTATATTGGAGGTACTCTAAATGAGGAGCTAAGAGCTAAGAAAATAGAGTCACCCAAAAATATAGAGAATGATGATATAAAAGACTATTTGCTGAAAAGGGTGATTTTCTTAGAGACTGAGTTGAAAAAATGTAAACTTGAAAATGAACGCCTCAAAGAACAATGAAGCTTTCGCAAGAAGAACTTAAATTAAAATTCGGCAAGCCATTGCGTGAATTTATGATTTATAAGGGCTGGGGTCTTCAAAAGAAATTCGCCCACATGCTTGATATTAGCCCCTCTATGCTTTCTCAGCTATTAAGTGGTAGAAAGTTTCCCTCCCTTGAACTCGCAAGAAAACTTGAGAAGCTCGGTTTCGATATAACCATCATTGACCAATTGAATGAAATAGATAAATTTTTGCCTGATATTAGTTCCTATGAGGAAATGAAATTTCAGTATTTGGAACTAAAAGAAAGATATAATGATCTCAAAAAACATTCACATTGGCAAGACCAAAGAATTGACGAATTGGTAAAACAACTCAAAAGACAGGGTTAATTTCAGTGATTTACCTAAAATTACTGGCAGTCTATGTAATTTAGTGTAGTCGCCTTATATAAAAGAACTTAATTTTCACAAGTTTACAGTTTAAGTATTCATAATATACATTATCGGATACATATTAACCATTCTTAACTGAGAGAATAGCGTTAAACGTTCATTTATAAAGGGATATACAGTTTACTAATATTAACCAATAGTAAACTATCAAAAACTGCGCTTTACTAAAGGTTAACTTGTAATAAATTTCACTCATTTTCCATCCACATACTTGTCCATTTGTCTTAAGGTCGTTACTCGGCCAAATAATTTTCGCCGTACTTCCTAATCTCTTTCCGAATTTCGAGTTGCTGTTGTAAATTGGAAACAAGCGTTTTGTCGGATTTGTCGTTTCTCAGACGTTGAGTATATTCCAAAAGAATTACAAATGCGTCTTTCTTATCTTCGTCGGGAAGTTTTTCAAACCAGTTCTTTACTTGTCTTAAATTCATTTATTTTTATATCCTGTTCAAGGACTTGAATATAGTTTCTAAGCCCGTTTACTCCCACATATCTCATTTTGTCTGAGAGTACGGTTAATAAATAAAGTGTAATTTCGTTTTGATTGTGCTTGTTTACCCAATCGAGAATATCTTTCGGAAGTTCCATAGGTCGTTTCTGTGTTAAAATTTGTTCGTTCATTTACAAAACTCTAGTGCTTGTTGCATTGTCCAGAAGTCTGTTATTTGTTTTTCTTTTGTGCTAAGTGCTACACACGGCATTGCAGAAGAAGTGAGATAGGAAAAATATCTTTTTGCATATCCGTCATTAACCTTTAGTGTTCCCATTTTTAGAAATATTTGTTCCTTACCTTGGAAAAATGTTGTCTCTTTGGCCGGATGATGCGTATCTCCGCCAATATAAATATCTTGAGAGGGGATATCAAATCTTGCTAATTGTTTGAGCCCGTGCGTAATGTTATAACTTGAATTATATCTTGTTTTATGTGTGGCTGCAATTTCATAATCTATATTTGATTTACCATTCTTTAGCGTAAGTTTAATTTTCCCTATTCCGTTCATATAGATTACATTATGCTTTAGAATTCTTTTTATCACGTTTCTACCAGTCGCACGTTCTTCAAATTCCTCATGGTTTCCCCATGTAGAAAAAAGGACTTTGTGTTTTATCTCTTTAATCCAAGCCTCCAAAAATTCGTCTTGTTCTTCGGGTGACATAATCTGTTGGTGGACTGCAAGCATATTTCTAAAGTTTACAAAATTATCTCCAAGATCTCCAATTAAAGCAATATAAATTTCCGGTGTTTTAAGTATATAATCCGTAAAGGATTCAAAAAGGTCATAATCAGTGCCTATTGCGCCGATATGAGTATCTGAAAAAGGTTGTAGAATAATATGATTTAATTTAGTTTCAATAATTGGATTTGCGTAGTCCTGGCTCCAACTTGCACTTTGGTGTGAGGCTTGAATTTGCTTAGCTAGTTTTATCCTCGCCCGCCAATCAGTCATGCCTTCTTTTTTATCTAACTTTAATGTAGCGCGGTCATTATTATAAACTATATCTGCATAAACTCTTGCACCACATACTTTACAATGAACTCTTTGCTTACCGTCTCTTATTCCCATTTTTTGTATGTCTCTTGAACCACACCTTGAACACTTTAAATTTCCTCTAAAATATTTATTCTCAATGTTAATTTCCGGGTCTATATTGCCCTTCATTTTTCCCTCTAATTGTTGTTGTCAACCTATTTGGTTGAATTCTTAATTTTCAACCAACATGATTTATGATATTCGAGTTTTCTCTTTTTGCCTGGAATGACTATTAAATCCTTTGGATTAATTATACGTCTGCATTTATCGCAGACTGTTCCGCCCATTTTTTCCATTAT
>JBJKQP010000054.1:0-24011 GCA_046705105.1 Ignavibacteriaceae bacterium
AGATACTTTTACCAAACCTATTTCTATTATTCCGTTACGCCGGGGTGATAAACCTGTTGTTTCAACATCGACAATGCAATATTCAGCTTCGTCAACAGGTATTTGATTAGAATTATTTTTCGCCATACTTCAAATCTAAAACTTATTTAAAATTTAAGCAAAACTGTAAAGATATAATTCATAGTACGCATGATTCCATGAAATAATTCTATGTAAACCGAAATTTTACTTGAACTTAATCTTGAACTTGAACTTCAACATGAACTTATCAATCGATTTTTCCGTTTGTGTAAAAAAATAATGCAGATATAATAATTTAAGTATAAATTTAAAATATTTCTTATAATTTATTTATCAAAGGAAAATGTGTAACGATTATTTAATAAAATAATTTTAAAATTGTTACCGGGTGAATTTAATTGAAACTTTTCGATAAACTATCACGCTTATACAGTTTTTATACGAGCGATTTAAGTTATAAAGAGGTTGAAAAACTAATTAAGCAGGACCTGCCGGAACTTTACGGTTTTTACGTTAATAAAATGAAGCAGCCTCAACAGCATAAAAAGTCGCTGCGTGGTCTAATTATCTTTTTAAGAGATTTGTTTGTTGAATTCCTCTATCAGCTATCACCAATAAGAAGAGTAATTTATACTGTATCGGTAATCTTTTTTATCTACGGAATTCTTATCCCGGATCTCAGATGGTCCATTGTAAGCTTTTTAGTAATTAATATTCTGCTTGCATTTGAACTTGCCGATAAGCTTATTGCCAAAGACGAACTAGCTGTTGCCTGGGATATTCAAAACAGTCTTATGCCTAAAATACCGCCTTCCAATAAATACTGTGATATAAGCTGCTATTCTCATCCGGCACGTGAAGTTGGCGGAGATTATTATGATTTTATAAAAAGAGAATGTACCCCTGAAAAGACTTATGTAATTATCGGGGACATTTCCGGTAAAGGAATGGCCGCAGCAATTCATATGGTACAGGTGCAGGCTATATTACACTATCTAGTAGAAAATTACGAATCCCCTAAAACTATAGTTTCTTTACTCAATAAGAATCTTAAAAATGTTTTACGTAAAGGATCTTTTTTTACTGTTAGTATTGCTTGTTTAAATTCAAACGGGGCAATGCATTTTGTACGTGCGGGACACCTTCCCTTAATACACTACTCCCCTCTTACCAACGAATGTAAAAATATAATTCCGAGTGGTATAGGAATAGGTTTAAGTCATGATTCAATTTTTGAAACTACCCTAGAAGAGATAGAGATAAAGCCAGGCAGCGGAGATGTAATAGTTTTGTATACTGATGGGGTTGTTGAAGCTATGAATTCAAGTTTACAGGAATACGGTGAAGAAAGACTTAAATCCGTAATAATTAAAAATACCGGTAAGCCCGCAAAAGTAATACATGATTCAATTCTGGAAAGTGTTTCTTCTTTTACGGGAAGTTCTCCCGCTCACGATGATCTAACCTTAATCGTAATGAAATATTTATAATATTATTTTATTTTCCCGGATAGAAATAATTTTACAATAATTTAGGGCAATAAATCCTGTTAAATGTTCAAGTTCTCAAACAAAGGATGATGCACCTTTGGCGCAAAGTTCGAGTGTAAGTTTAAGATCATGCAACCATGCATTCATACTTCTAAACTTTAAGATTAAGTTCACACAGAAAATCAAGATCAAATAAAAAACAATAGATTGATAATATTAAACTTCTTCCGGTACGGCAGCAGGTTTTTCTTTTAAATTGGGAACTTTAACACCCTGCAGAATTATTAATCCGACAACAAAAAATATTCCTATTGCCAAAGCTGCTAATCTTTGGTTGGAAAGGTCGGCAACAATACCGTAAACCAAAGGTCCTACAACGGCGGATGACTTGCCGAATAATCCGTCATAGAAGCCGAAGAATTCCGCTTCCCTTTCTTTTGGTGTAAGCAAGGCCATTAAACTTCTGCTGCATGATTGTGAAGAACCTATGGACAAGCCTGCTGCCAAACCTACAAGATAAAATTGAAATATATTTTGTACAAGGAACGCACCGATTATAACAAATACCCAAATTACCAGAGTTATACTTATTGTTTTTTTTGGTCCTATATGATCAGATACAATCCCGAATATAAACGAGCCCAATACAGCCGTACTCTGAACAATAACAAAGAAATATATTACCTGGTCATCCGTCATCTTAAGAACACTAGCAGCAAAAATAGAAGCAAAAGCTATTATTGTAATTATAGCATCGTTGTATAAAAAGAAGGCTAATAAAAACCTGGAAATCGATGGATAAGTCTTATGAATAAATAACGCTTTTAAAGTCTTACCGCTTTTACTCATTCCGCTTTTTACATAAGAACCTTTAGGAACCATATGTGTTTTAGGTTCATGTACAAAAAGAAATAAGGGAAGAGAAAATAAAAGAAAAAATACGGCAGCAATTACAAAGGTAAGTCTTATATAAAAATAATAATCCCGTGCGCTAGCCGGTGGAAGAATGAGCATAACAACTAATAAAACGGCAAGTGCACCAACGTACCCCATTGCAAATCCGTAACCGGATACACGCCCGAAATTCTTTTTTGCAGTAAGATATGGAAGGAAAGAATCATAAAAAACAATTCCGGCTTCATATCCAATATTTGCCAGGACGAACAGCACAAGGCCCAATATTACGTCGCCCTTATGAACATTAAACATTAAAGCGGTACAAATAACCGAAACAAGAGTTAACAATAAAAGAAATCTTTTCCTATTTCGTGATACATCTGCAATAGCACCCATAGGAGGACTTAACAGGGCGGCAAAAATCATAGAAAGACTAACTGCCAGTCCCCACAGCCACTTTTTACCGCCTGCTACATAATTTGAAAAATACTTGGAATAAATTACCGTAACTATTATTACTGAAAAAGCTGTGTTGGCAAAATCAAATAGTGACCAGAAAAAAATCTTACTTTTTGATTTCATTATTCTATTTCTTGGTAGGAGGTTTAGATAGGCTTTCTTCCAGCAAACCGCGCCCGGTTTTATTTAGTTTACCGGATTCTTTAAGCTCAGTTAATATTGCATCAAGAATTCCATTAATAAATTTTCCGCTGCCGGCAGTGCTGTATAGTTTTGCAATTTCAATGGCTTCATTTATTGAAACTTTGGGAGGAATATCCGGGAAATACAAAATCTCACATATACCCATGCGCAGCAGTATCTTATCTATTAAAGCAATCCTGTTCATTTCCCAGTTATCTACTCTCTCTTTTATTTTTTTATCCAGTGTTTCCCGGTTCAACAGTACTTTATTAACAAGATTGTCGGCAAATTCTTTATCGGCTTTTTCCGGAACATCCGAGAGCATTGCTTCCTTTAAAGCATCCAAGGATTCTTTATTCATTGTATATGCATACAAAATCTGCAAAACCTTTTCACGTACTACTCTTCTTTTATAAATAGGTGACATGTAACATTCCAATAAATTTCAAACAAAAATCAAATAAGGGAAAAAATAAATAAATCTTTAGTATCAAAATAAATATGACAAAACAAAACTACAAATAGACTAAACCATTAAATCGCAAAAAGCCAAAAAACCAGCAATGCAGCACTTTCTATAAGTTTATAATAAATATTTTTATCGAAGCTAAGTTTAAGTCCGGAAGCTGCATATCCTGCCTTTATATTATAAAATTTACAAATCTCTTTTACTCTTGTCAGGTGATATGAATCTGAAACTATTATTATTCTTCCAATATTTTTCAAATTAAGCAAATGTTCTTTAATAAATTGAATTTGTTCTGCTGTGGATACTGTTTTCTTCTCCATCCAGACATTAGAAAGATTTATTCCCGATTTTTTAATATAATTATAGGCTACCTGGGCTTCACTCAATTCTCCGGGTGCATTACCGCCTGTTAATTGAATTCTATTTACAATTCCTTTTCCATATAATTTTTCGGCTTCATTTACTCTTGCTGCCAAACTAGGACTGGGTCTATTGTTAGACCAAACGGCCGCACCCAAAACAACTGCCACATTAAATTTACCCGGATTAGTTTTTGTTTTAATATCATTTACTTTTTTCAAATTTATAAAAATAAATGTTGCAGCTAAAAAGAAGATTGAGACTTCTACCGTATTTACTAATCCTCTTAAAATTAATAGTTTACCGCCGCCGTAAATATTAAGCAAAATTATAATAACATATAATAATTGTAAAAACTGAAAAAGAGTAAACAGCGCTCCTATAAAAATCTTTCTTATAGGATGGTCCAAAACGTAAATATTCGGAAGCGGAATATTGAATTTATCCATAAATGAAGCAACAATTAAGACCATTGTAATAATAAATGAAAAACTGATTAGAAAAGCAGAATTAAATTGAGATTTGCTTCGTATTGTATAGATAATTGTTCCTAATACTGCCGCAATTGTTGTAATTAAATTTATCAGATTGCCAATATAAAATAATTCGAAGCTACCGAGTGAAAGACCTTGATTATTATATTTTTCATAATATAAGAAAAGAAGATCAAGAATGAATATAATACAAACTATTACGGCAATCGAATACTTACCATTATGTTTATTTTTTGTAACGGACATTAAAGTGTAAAAAGGTGAGAGATTTTACAATTCTTATCGAAACATACTTAAATTGAGTTTATGCGTCAAGGTTAGTATATGCGGCTTGATAAATATTAAATAGAAAAAGCGCCTAATTAAAGACGCTTTGAAATTAATTTTATTGCAACCTAAAAACAACCGGGATTGATACTTTAACATTTACGGCTTTCCCGCGTTGTTTCCCGGGTATAAATTTTGTCGCCTCAACTGCTTTAAGTGCCGCTTGATCGCAACCTGCCCCTATTCCTTTTAAAACCTTTGCTTTTGTTACGTCTCCTTTTTTATTAACATATGCAAGAACGTAAACTCTTCCTTCAACACCTGCTCTTTTTGCAATTGTAGGATATACAATTTTATTTTCAATTGCCTTAATACCTCCGATTGGCCTCGGCATATTTTCTACTGCAGCAAAGTATTGAGGTTCTTTCTCCTTTTTTGTACTCTTCGCCGGCGGCGGCGGCGGTTCGCCAACTTTAGCATTTACATTCAGTTCTGTTGAAGCAATATTAACATTTTTTAATACGTCCTCGGAAGGTGCCGCAATAGGAATTTGCGGTTTTGGAGGCGGGGGCGGCCTTTGCTCCTGCCTGGTTTGCTGGATATTTCTTACTTTAAATAAATCCTGCTTTGTTTGCTTTATTTCTTTAACAGGCTTAAGGTGCGGAAAGAATTTAAAAGCCAATATTAGCAATGCTAAAGAAATAATTAAACTTATTTCAAATACTCGTTGATATTTTGCTTTTAGATCGAATTTTGGATTTTTTCTAAGTGCCATTTTACTACCTTTCTGCCCGATGATTGATAGATATAAAATATTTATTATCTCATCTAAATCCGCTTAATTATTTCCACAATGAACCTTCTGTTTTGTTCCAATTTTTTAAAATAATTATACAAATTGTGATCTTCTTTAATATTTTCTAATGTTCGGGTAAAATAAATGCAGAGTTGAAAAAAGAAAAGTTATACGGAATGAATACAATAGGAAGATTTAAAGAAAAAAAAGCGCCGTAAAGGCGCTTTAAAAATTAATTCTGAAGTTTGAAAACAACGGGGATAGATACCTGCACATTAACAGGTTTCCCCCTTTGTTTACCGGGTTTAAATTTAGTTTCTTCAACTGCTCTTAGTGCAGCTTCGTCACAACCGGCGCCAATTCCTTTTAATATTTTGGCTTTTGTAACATCACCGTTTTTGTCAACAAAAGCTAAAACATAAACTCTACCCTCAACACCAGCTCTTTTGGCAATTTCCGGATAAACAATTTTACTTTGAATAGCTGCTATGCCTCCAATGGGTTCAGGCATATCCTCAACTGCAACAAAGTAAGTCGGTTCCTCAACTTTCTTGTCTTCTTTAGGCGGAGGCGGGGGCGGAGCTCCGACATTTGCATTAACATCAAGTTCCGTAGATGCAATGTTAACATCCTTCAAAACATCTTCCGAAGGTGCGGCTATGGGTATTGCAGGCTTTGGAGGAGGCGGTGGTCTGGTCTCCTGCCTGGTCTGTTGAATATCTTCAACCTTAAACAAATCCTGAGTGTTTTGTTTAATTTCTTTGGTTGTTTTAAAGTGAGGGAAAAATTTAAAAGCTAAAATCAACAACGCTAATGAAATAATTAAGCTTATTTCAAAAAAGCGGTCATACTTTGCTCTTAAATCAGCTTTCCATGCTTTTTTAAGTGCCATTTAATCACCCTTCCTGTTTGGCCTTTAATTATTGTATAAAATTATTCATAATTTCTCAAAATCCAGTACTTTTTACAAAGTATTTTTATTTTAGTTCCAGAATTCGGAATTTATTAAAATTGCGGTAGTAATTTAATTTTTTTCACATAAAAATAAAAAATATTTTTAACTTTTTTAAGCTTTATTTTTCTCAATTTAATAAAACGGTTACAATTTATTCTAGACATATTTAAGCAGCTATTAGAAGCGGAATTAGGCATGTGATAAAAAATTGTGTCCCGCTTTGAATAACTGCTTTTTAGATGCTTAGATAAAAGATTTTCTTAAAAATTTAATAGCTTTTGGTAAATTGCGCATTATATCTTCAGCCGTATAACCAAATTCCGTAAAACTATTAAGTAATAAATCGGCAGCCAGGCTGTGAATATATGTTCCGCAGATTAAAGCTTTTTCAATATTTTTTTGCTGAGATAAAAATCCTGCAAGCACACCGGTTAAAACATCTCCCGTGCCGAACTTAGCCATACCCGGATTCCCGGTAGTATTTAATAAAGCATCGCCTTCCGGTGTAAAAATTATTGTAGGAGCACCCTTCAGTATTAAATAGCAGCCTGTTTGGTTTACAAATTCTTTCCCGTATTTAAGTAAATCTTCTTCCAATTCACCAATTTCTACACCAATTAAATTTGCAAACTCTCCATGGTGCGGAGTTAATATCATATTTTGCATTTCGATGTTTTTATATTGCCCGTTTCCTAGTGCAAAAATTCCATCGGCGTCTAGAACTACTTTTTTATTATTACGTTCTTTTAAAAGTTTAATTACTGCTTTCTGTGTCCTTACATCTCTGCCCAAACCAGGACCAACTGCCAAAATATCCGCCCACTCAATACGCTTACTCAATTCATCTATATTTTCTTCAAGAAGAATTTCATTATTATCATCATCATATGCATTTACTACTACCTCCGATAATTTTTTATAAATAAATTTTCTGCCGCTTTTAGGAAAGCATAAAACAGACGCACCGGCACCTACTTTTAAAGATGCTCTTGAGGTTAAGGATGCTGCTCCCGGAAAAGCTCCAGAGCCTGCAATTGTTAAAACTTTACCGGCAGAATATTTATTTATATTTTTATTTTTAACAGGAATAGAATTATAAGCATCTTCAGGTTCTATCAAATATTCGTTCGTTTCAAATTTATCAAAAAAAGAAAAGCTCACTCCAATATTCCCTTTTACAATTTCACCGGCATAATTAGCACCTTCGCCAAAAAACAATCCTTTTTTTAACTCACCTAATGTTACAGTTAAATCGGACATAAAAACTGTTTCACCGTATCCGGTATCTGCATTTAATCCGGTTGGAATATCAACCGCAACCTTGAATGCTTTAATTTTATTTAACGCAATAACAATTGTATTATACGGTTCTTTTAATCCGCCGTGTCCGCCGCTTCCCAACAATGCATCTATAATTATATTAGAACCGGCTATATGTCTTAAATCTTTATCCGAATCATATTTCTTCAAAAATATGTTTTCATTTTGAAGTGAAATATTTTTAAGAATTCTGTAATTAGCCAGACAGTCATCAGACATTTCATCTTCATTACCTAAATAAATTACATTTACAAAAAAACCGTTGTTGGCAAAATGCCTGGCAACCGTAAAACCGTCTCCGCCGTTATTACCTTTGCCGCAAACTATTCCTATTTTATTTCTTTTTTTTAATGTCGAAGTTTTATCAATAATATAATTGAAAATTTGCAAAGCGGCATTTTCCATTAACACCGGACCGCTTATGCCGAGCCGGTTAATAGCATAACCGTCAATCTCTCTAACCTGTTCCGTAGAAAATAATGGGATCATAGTTTTATCATTTTTAATGAAAGCAAATTTACGTTTTAAAGTACAGATAATAAAGAAAGATAAAAAGATAAACGTATTATTAAAGGAACTTTAAATTATATTAAAGTTATAAATTGTCAAATCTGTTCTATCAGCTTCTGCCTGCGCCAAACCAAAACTAACTTGTTAAATAAAATCAGTTTATCATCCCGGCTTCGCATCGACGGATGCAGGTTCCGTTTATTTTCCAAAGATAGCCCATATATTTAAAATATTATTTTGTAACTTACTTTCAGATAATAAACCATACTTTTCTTGTTAACGATAATTCTATTTTTAGGCCGGAGATTGAAAATGGGACTAACAGTTTTAAAGATTGAAGTCGGCAATCCGGCAAAACCGGAAATTACGGAAACTCTGAAATTCTTAATTGATTCAGATTGTATACTCTGTTGTACCGGAAAAAGTTTTGGATAAACTTGGAATAAAACCTATAGATGAACAAGAATTCAGACTAGCAAACGGAGAAATAATTTCTCGAAAAAAAGGTATAGCGTTTTTTAAGTATGGTAAAAAAGTCGGAGGGGCCGATGTAATTTTTGGTGAAGATGATGACTCGATTCTTTTGGGTGCGCTTACTTTAGAGTCACTAGGTTTATCACTTGATCCTTTAAAGCGGGAACTAAAAGAATTACCGATGGTGCTTTAATAAATTCTTTTATCAAAAATTACTCAAAACAATTCTCACTTATACAATGCCCTTTTCGTTATCTGCTATCTAAGAAAAGAAGTAATCAATCCGATTAAAGAGCCGGGAGCAATTCCGATTACAATAACCAAAAGTACGGAAATTACTACTGCCAGAACACCGGTATTACTTTTCTCAAGGTTGAATTCGGTTTCCGGTTCTCTAAAGTACATAAGCACAACAACTCTTAGATAGAAATAAACACTAATAACACTTGCTAAAACTCCGGCAATTGCCAACCAGGTAAGATGTGCTTTAATTGCAGCAATAAAAATGTAATATTTTCCGAAAAATCCGGCAAACGGCGGAATGCCTGCAAGTGAAAACATAAAGATTGCAAGAAGTGCTGCTAGTAATGGATTTCTATTTGCTAATCCCGAATAAGATTTTAATTCCAGATTAGCTTCTTCCCTTCCTTCAATTAACGCGACTATACCGAAAGCTCCCAGATTCATAAATGTGTATGCAGCAAGATAAAATACAATGCCGGACAATCCCAAATAATTTCCGGCTGCTAATCCTATAATCATATAACCGGCATGGGCTATGGAAGAATATGCCAGCATCCTCTTAATATTGGTCTGAGAAATTGCAACAATGCTTCCAAAGAACATAGAGAACACTGCAATTACCGCAAGGTATGGTTCAAAAACATTGTGAGCAGTGCTTGTAAATATTACACCAAGTGTTACAATAATAGCACTAAAAGCTGCAGCTTTTCCTCCGGTTGAAAAAAGCCCTGCAACCGTAGAGGAAGCACCCTCATAAACATCCGGAACCCACATATGAAACGGAAAGGCAGCAATTTTAAAAGAAAATCCGACTAAGAAAAGCAGAACACCTCCGTCGAATAATAAATCACTCTTTAGAAAAGAAAATCTGGACGCAATAATATCTATCGATGTAGTATGAGCTGTTCCGTATATCAATGCAATTCCGTATACAATAAAGCCAGTAGCAAATGCACCGAGTAAAAAATACTTTAACGAGGCTTCATTTGCTTTTAGTTTGTGTCTGTTTAATCCTGCTAAGGCATAAAAACTAACCGACATTATTTCAAGTCCAAGGAAAATAACAAACAGGTCCTTTGCACCGGCCATTAACATCATGCCAAGCACCGAAGTTTGAAGAAGCAAATAGAACTCTCCGTAATATGAGCCGTATTTCTTCAAGTAATCAATAGACAGCAGAGAAACAACAGCGGCACCAAACGTAAAGATGAAATAAAATATATTTACAACACCGCCTGTTGCAAGCATATTCTGCATTACTATGGAAACTGAATTTACGGTTAAAAGAGCATAAAAGCCGGATGCCAGAAAAATTATAATAGATATCCATGGAAGAATTCCTTCGCTTTTTTTAGAATACATTTCGAAGCAAAGGGAAACGAGTATTCCGGCTCCTATAATAATTAACGGTATTATGTTGTAAAATTCTTGAATACTATTCAGCATATTAAATAGCCTTTGGCTGCCTGCTTAAGGCAGGCTTTATTATTCTATAAATAAAATGTCTTCGTCTGTTTTTTCAATTGTTAATTTATGTTTTTCTTCCAAATGAAGTGCTAATTTATAATGATTGTCCGTATTAAAAATATCATCTTCTTTATCTACGGCAATTAATTTAATAGTTTCGTATTTAGTAACTACTTCTTTCAAATTCTTAAAGTCTTTAAAGTACAACTCGGTAAAATTTTCGGTATCGTTTACATAAATGTGTTTGGACTGCGGAGAAAAATCCATTAAAATATCATCATTAATAATAGCTTTAAGGATATAAGCATTAAACGGCAATAAAACCCTGTTCCCGTAATATAAACCCGTCAATTTTTTCTGCAAAGCTTCGGATATCGTATTCATACTTTAACCTTTCCCGTAAAAAAATATTAACCAAATTATTGTATATATCGGAATTAATATTGTCAATGAATATTTAATCATATAAGTAAAAAAACTAGGCATTTCAAAACGGGCTCTTTCACTTATGGATTTTACCATAAACTTAGGACCATTTCCTATATAAGTTATAGCACCAAAGAATACCGCAGAAACAGAGATAGCTCGTAAATAAATTACATCAATAGCTACAAAATGTTGTACTTGGGCTTTTACCGCAACATTAAGTCCGTATTTGCCCATTGCAGCACTTAAAAGGTTTATATACGTCGGTGTATTATCCAATACCGATGATAATGTACCTGTTGCCCAATAAAAGACACCTGCATTTAATTCACTGCCTAACACATTTGCCTCATGAGCCATTAGCTGCAAAGCCGGAACCATTGTTATAAAAATACCTATAAATAAATAAGCAACTTCTTTAATGGGTTCAAAATCAAATTCATTATCTCTTAAAGCATCCCGATCGGCAAACCTATATGATAGATATACTACGGCAAACATTATTATTTCTCTTATGCCAAAAGGCAGCGGAGCTAAACTAGGTACCCACGGAAAAACCATCGGATCAATGAAAACTGCCAAGATTATGATTACCAGAAAAATAACATTTTTAACACCCTTAAACTCAATCCTGCCGGTATATTCTATATTCTCTTCAGCCCCATCTTTATTCATCGAATCAAAAATGTAGAAGACTAAAAGAATTACGATGAGTGTCGGGATCCAAATATCCCAAACATGTGCTATCACCCAGAAAAACGGAACTCCGCTTAGATACCCAAGGAACAACGGGGGATCGCCGATTGGTGTTAACGCACCGCCTACATTACAAACAATGAATATAAAAAATATTATATGATAAGGTTTAATCCTGTTTTTATTCATCCTGATAAATGGCCTTATCAGCAACATTGCCGCACCGGTAGTACCAATTATATTGGCTATAACCCCACCGATTAAAAGGAAAATAACATTTACCATGGGTGTGGATTTCCGGTCCACTTTAATATGAATGCCGCCGGATGCAACAAACAAAGAAGCAAGCAATGCAATAAATGATATATACTCTGTTAAAGTATGAAGAAGTGCATGATAATCGTGTAAGTGCACCAAATAATATACTGCAACTCCAACACCCAAAAGAATGGCAACCTTAGGATAATGCTTTTCCCAAAAATGTTTGTAAAAAAGCGGCCCGGTTGCAATCATTAGTAAAAGCAAGACAAACGGCAATATCATAAACCAACCCGGCAGTATATGTGCCGCAGCTTCTGCAGATGTTCCGGCTTTTGCTAATGTATCTGCAGCAGCATGGTTATTGCTAATCTGCGCAAACGAAAAACCAGTATTTAGAAAGAACAAACACACTACTAGTATAGTAGGAAGTAATCCTTTTTTACCTAACATATTTATTAATTCATCCCTATTACTTTATTTGGAACTACCTGTTCAATTATTGTTTGAGTAGACTTGGCTGATACCTTAAGAAAAGTACTGGGATAAATTCCAATCCATACAATAAAAACAAAGATAGAAACCAGTATAAAAATCTCTCTCTTGGTCATATCGGTTAGAGTACTCATCTTAGGGTTTTTTACTTCGCCAAAGAAAACCCTTTGATACATCCATAAAAGATAAACGGCTGCAAATACTACACCGCTTGCAGCAAAAACAGTATACCACCAGCTATTTAGAACAGGTGATTTAAACGAACCCAATAAAATTAAAAACTCACCGACAAATCCGTTCAATCCCGGCAAACCGATTGAAGATAAAGATGCTATCATGAAAAACACTGCAAATATCGGAACAATTTTAGCTATGCCGCCGTACTTTGCAATTTCTCTTGTATGGGTTCTTTCGTAAACAACTCCAACCAAAAGGAATAAGGCACCTGTAGATAGGCCGTGGTTTACCATTTGAATAACTGCACCCTGCATAGCTTCAGGAGTCATTGCAAAAATTCCCAGCACAACAAAACCAAGGTGTGCAACGGAAGAATATGCAACCAGCTTTTTCATATCCTTTTGAACCATTGCTACTAATGCACCGTAAATAATTCCTATTATTGCAAGCACGGAAATGTAAGGGGCAAAGTGGACCGCAGCTTGCGGGAACAACGGTAAACAAAACCGCAGTAAGCCGTAAGTTCCCATCTTAAGTAAAACTCCTGCAAGAATTACGCTGCCCGCTGTAGGCGCCTGTACGTGTGCATCGGGAAGCCACGTATGAAGCGGAAACAAGGGAACTTTAATAGCAAAGCTTAATGCAAATGCAAGAAACATCCACTCTTGTATATGAGCAGGAATTGTTTTACCAACGCTGTAAAGTTCAATTAAATTTGTTGAAAAATGCCCGAGTGAAGATGAAGCATAAACAGCCAGCCAAATTATAGCTACAAGCATCAACAGACTGCCGAACATAGTATAAAGGAAAAACTTTACGGAAGCATAAACCCTGTTGTCTCCTCCCCAAATTCCTATAATAAAATACATTGGGATAAGCATAGCTTCCCAGAAAATATAGAAAAGGAAAAGATCCAGAGAGACAAAAACACCAAGCATACCTGCTTCCAAAAGCAGCATGAAAAAGGTAAATTCTTTTACCTTATGCTTAATACTCTTCCAACTGGAAAGCAACGTAAGCGGAGTTAGAAAAGCTGTAAGCATTAACAAAAGAAGTGATATTCCGTCAATTCCTACGTTATAACTTATATGAAGATTTTTTATCCATTCAAACTTTTCAATAAACTGGAATCCGCCTTTTGCAAGATCATAATTAAAATATAAAAGTAGTGCTATTACAAAAGTAATAACAGCCACAATTAAGCCGAAATATCTTATTGCATTTTCTTTTTCCTTATTGAAAAAGAGAATAATGATTCCACCCAGGATGGGGGCTAATAAAAGATATGAGATTAAATAATTTTTTTCCATAAATTATAAACTTAGAATTAACCAGAACAACGCTAATACAATACCCAGCATCATAATAATTGCATAAGACTGCGCAACACCGGTTTGAATTTTTCTAATTTTTGATGAGACATATCCTATAATTGATGCGGTACCGTTAACCAAACCGTCAATAAGTTTTGCATCCGCAATTTTCCATAATATTGATTCGGAACCTTTTACAATTGGTGTAACAACAACTTTGTCATATGCTTCATCAACATAATATTTATTAAAAACTAAATTATAAATTCCTTTAAACCTCTTAGCATATTCGGCCGGCTTATTTGGTTTTTTAACATAAATATACCATGTGTACCAAATACTTGCGACAACACCAATAACCGTTACCGACATTAACAATATTTGTGTAAACTGAGAATGAGTTCCGAACATAGCTATTTTTGCATGAGCATTCTCGAAGACAGGCTCAAGCCAATTTTCAAATGCATTTCCGTGTGGCCCGGAAAAGAGTGTAGGTATTCCTACAAAACCACCTATTACGGATAGAACGCCTAAAATTATTAATGGTATAGTCATTACTTTTGGAGACTCATGGGGATGAATATCGTGACCAAACCTTTCTTTACCATGAAAAGTTAAATAAACAATTCTGAATATATAAAAAGCTGTTAACAGTGCTGTAAATACACCTAGGAACCAGTAAAAGAAATTCCCGTTTGCATATGAAAACCAGAGAATATCGTCTTTACTAAAGAAACCGGAGAAAGGCGGGATACCGGATATAGCAAGTGAAGCAGCAAGAAAAGTCATATAGGTAACCGGCATATATTTTTTTAATCCGCCCATATGCTGCATATTTTGGTCATCATGCATAGCATGCATAATGGAACCGGCTCCAAGGAATAACAAAGCTTTGAAGAATGCATGTGTCATTACATGAAAAATTCCTGCGGAAAATGCACCTACTCCTAAAGCCAAAAACATATAGCCTAATTGACTTATTGTAGAATACGCCAAAACTTTTTTAATATCATTTTGAACCATGCCCATTGTTGCGGCAAAAAATGCCGTTAGAACTCCCACAACAGCTACTACCGTCATAATAGCAGGAGCAGATGCATATATAATAGAACAACGTGCAACCATATAAACACCTGCAGTTACCATTGTAGCAGCATGTATTAAAGCGGAAACAGGCGTTGGACCGGCCATTGCATCGGGCAGCCAAATATATAAGGGTATCTGCGCAGACTTACCGGTTGCACCAATGAACAACAGCAGTGCAATTAAGTCGTACGTACTTGTCGGAATATTTAATGCATTAACTCTTGAAAATACTGTGTTAAAATTTAAACTGCCGAATGTTAAATAAATTAAAAACATACCAAGCAGAAATCCGAAATCACCAATTCTATTTACAATAAAAGCTTTCTTAGCTGCATCGCTAGTTGTGCTTTTTTCAAACTTGCGGTCATACCAGAATCCGATTAACAAATAAGAACAAAGTCCAACTCCTTCCCAGCCTAAAAATAGGAGAACAAAGTTATCGCTTAAAATCAAATTCATCATTGCAAAGATGAATAAGTTGAGATAAGAGAAAAACCGCCAGAAAGCTTTGTCGCCGTGCATGTATCCGATTGAATAAACATGAATAACAAAGCCTACTCCGGTAACTATAAGTGCCATTATTAATGAAAGCTGATCAACCTGGTAGGCAACGTTAATGTTTAATCCACCGGCATGAAGCCACGTAAAGAGGTTAACAATTGTTTCTCTTTTATCAACCGGTAAAGAAAGGGTCTGGAAAAATGCTATTACTATAATTATAAACGATAAGCCGATGGTTCCGCTGCCTATCGTTCCGATTATTTTTTCATTTTTAATTTTTCTTCCGAAAAGACCGTTAATTAAAAATCCCAAAAACGGAAGAAGAACAGTTAAATATATTAAATGAATCATAAAAGATTATTACCACTTTAAGATATTAACTTCGTCAATATTGACTGTTAATTTATTTCTGAACAACGCAATTATAATTGCAAGGCCTACAGCGGCTTCTGCAGCAGCAACCGTCATAACAAAAAATACAAACAATTGCCCAACCGAACTGCCCATGTATGATGAAAAAGCTACAAGCGATAAATTAGCAGAGTTAAGCATCAGTTCGACAGACATAAAAACTATAATTGCGTTTCTTCTGGTAAGTACACCGGTAACACCAACAACAAACATAAATGCACTAAGTATCAAATAATATTCAATTGGTATATTCATAATTTCACTCTAGTTTCTTTTTCGCTAAGACCAATGCCCCGATAGTAGCAGCAAGCAGTAAATAGCCTGCAGCCTCAAAGGGCAGGATATAATTTGAATAAAGCTCTCTCCCGATTTGCTCTATGGTACCAGCTTTAACACTTGCTGCAACCGTAGGATTAACGGATGCGGCAGGATTGGCTACAAAGATCATAAATACCAGTTGCAGGAAAACCAATGCTGTAATAATAATGGCAAAGATTTTTATCTTAGGATGTGAGCTGAAAAATTTTTCTTTCTCCGGTCTTAATAACATGATTACAAATAAGAATAATACCATAATTGCACCGGCGTAAACAATTACCTGTACAACCGCAATAAACTGCGCATGAAGCACTAAATACAAACCGGCTAAAGCACCGAAATTAAGTACAAGGAAAAGTGCACTTATAACAGGGTTGGATCTGGTAATCATTAAGACCGATGAGACTGCCGCAACTATTGCAAATATAAAAAATAGTATAAAATCTAAAGGCATATTAAAATTATTTTATTTATCACTCTTATAAAAAATCATTTGAATTATATTTTACGCACATTACATTAAGCATGGAAGTATATTTGAATGATTGCATGTAAACCCTAAAAGGTTAAAGCATTCATCCATAAACAAACCATTAACAATTAGCCGTTACGGCGTATTTCTATAAATCATTCTAGGGAATGGTATAGTCTCCCTTACATGATCCAAACCGCAAATCCACGCTACTGTTCTTTCCAGACCCAAACCGAATCCCGAATGCTGGACAGAACCATATCTTCTTAAATCAAGATACCATTCAAAAGCATCTTGGGGTAAATTATGATCTTTAATCCGGGCAAGTAAGGTTTCGTAATCATCTTCTCTTTGACTGCCGCCGATAATTTCTCCGTAACCTTCGGGGGCGAGTACATCTACTGCAAGAGCAAACTTATCATTACCTGCATCGCGCTTCATATAAAATGCTTTTACTTCTGCAGGATAATGATGAACCATAACCGGCCTGTCGAATTTGTTGGATATTACAGTTTCATCTGTGCCACCGAGATCGTTCCCATATTCAAATTCAAGTCCTTCCTTTTTCAAAATCTCTACAGCTTCATCATAAGTTATTCTAGGCAAAGGTTTCTTAACATTCTTAATTAAGGAAGTATCACGCTCAAGAACTTTTAATTCTTCTTCTTTATCTTTTATAACGGTTTGAACTATATATTCCAAAAACTCTTCTGCCAAATCCATATCATCATTCAAATCGGCAAAAGCAACCTCCGGTTCAACCATCCAGAATTCGGTTAAGTGTCTTCTCGTTTTAGATTTTTCCGCACGGAAAGTCGGCCCGAAAGTATAGACTTTTCCCAAAGCCATTGCACCGGCTTCGGCATAAAGCTGACCGGATTGCGTTAGATAGGCTTTCCCTAGTTCAAAATAATCGGTTTCAAATAAAGTAGATGTACCTTCACAAGCAGCAGGAGTTAAAATTGGAGGATCCATTAGAGTAAATCCGTTATTATCAAAGAAATCCCTAATGGCTTTAACCAGACGATGTCTTATCCTAAGAATTGCAGTCTGCTTGCTTGAACGAAGCCATAAATGGCGGTGATCCATTAAAAACTCTACACCGTGCTCTTTTGGTGTAATCGGGTAATCATTCGCTTCGGAAATGATTTTTAGACCAGTTGCATCCAGCTCATATCCGCCCGGTGCTCTTGGTTCTGCTTTTACCTTACCGGTAACTTCTATTGCGGATTCCTGTCCCGTTTTATCCGCTAGGTCAAAAACTTCTTCAGAAACATTTCCTTTAAAATAAACACACTGGAGAAGTCCCGTACCATCTCTTAAAATTACGAATTTTACTTTACCGCTTGATCTTTTATTATAAAGCCATCCTTTTAGTGTGACTTCTTGACCAACGAAATGACCTAAATCTTTAATCAAAATTAACCGCTTTTAAGTATTTCAATTATTAAAATTTAAGTTTCAAATATAAAAAGCAGGCTTAATAAATGCAAAAATTACGTACCTATATGTGGCCGTATTCTTTTCTTAGCCTTTTTGAGATTAAAAAAATTAATTAATCGAATTTCTTATCAAAACTAAATATTTAAAATTTTTTTTAAGATAAGAACAGAAATCACTTGACAATTCGATATTAATTCCTTACTTATTAATGTGTTTATATATTTTTTCCTTATTAAATAATGATTATAACATTTGTATATTTAATATTTAAGGTTTCTCATCCTATTTTCGTCATTTTATTAGATTTTTAATAATGTTTTTTTTAAGTGTTAACTGTAAAAAATACAACAACTATAAAAGGAGCAAGTCATATGAAAAAAATAGAAGCAATTATAAGACCTCATAAGCTGGATGATGTTAGGGAAGCACTTATTGAAGGCGGCATTAAGGGAATGACCATTTCAGAAGTGAGGGGAATCGGCAGGCAAAAGGGGCAAACTGAAATATACAGAGGTTCGGAATACCAGATAAATTTTGTTCCGAAAGTAAAGCTGGAAGTAGTGGTTCCGGATACTCTATTAGACAAAGCTGCCTCTATTATTATTGCCGCAGCAAAAACCGGACAGGTTGGCGACGGCAAATTATTTATTTCCACAATTGATGATGTTATTCGTGTTAGAACGGAAGAAAACGGAGAAGGCGCACTTAATTAGATCGTACAAATATCTATCAGATAATCTTAATAAAATTATAAATCAACACGGAGAATAATAAGATGAAAGTAATGAGTGCAAAATGTATAGTGTTGTTAAACCTTTGGCTGATTGTTTTTCTTATTCCAATATCTGCACAAAATATATCAATCGGAACAGATATAGTTAGTCGATATATTTGGCGTGGTTCCGACCTTGGGCAAAACACTCCTAGTATTCAACCAACGATAGAGTTCTCAACCGGCGGGTTTACTGCAGGATTTTGGGGAGCATGGGCCACCGCCAATAATGTTACCAATGAAATTGATATCTATGCAAGTTATGGATTTGATCTATCAAATGCAGGCGGACTGATTTTAGGTGTTACCGATTATACAAATCCGAATGACGGTACAAAGATAGGTAATTTCAATAATTATAATAATGCGAAGGGACGCGGTGCGCATTTCCTTGAAGGTAACATAAATTACTCGGGTCCCGGCAGTTTCCCTATATCCTTATCATTTAATTTCTTTTTCTACAATGTTGCTAATAATCCCATCTATTTTGAAGTAGGATATGGAACAACTGTAAAAGATGTAGGACTGAACCTCTTTGTTGGCGGTACACCGGGTGAGAAAGGATATTATTATGGGGTGGACAATCTCAGCATAATTAATACAGGAATTAAAGTCTCGAAAGATATCAAAATAACGGACAGCTTTAGTTTGCCGATTTTTGGTTCTGTAATCCTAAATCCCGCAACTGAAAATATGTATTATGTTCTAGGTATTTCACTCTAAGTAAATTAAAACTGAGTTGTATGCGTTGAACTAATGAAAATTAAATTTAACAATAATAAAATCAGGAGTAAGGATGATAAAAGACAAATATATTTATTCGCTGGTAATTATTATAATCTTTGCGGCTATAATAACATTAATGCTTCCAAAAAATGTTTATGCGCAAACCCAGCCGGATCCTTCCGGTACCAAAACCGGAACAATTATGGATGTTCCTGCTGCAAAACCGGGTTCACCAACAATCCCGGAAATAGGAAATGCAGTAGGACATAATCGTGTAGCAATTAATTTTATGTGGACGCTTATAACCGGATTTCTTGTAATGTTTATGCAGGCGGGTTTTGCAATGGTTGAATCCGGTTTAACAAGGGCAAAGAATGCCGCACATACCATAGCAATGAACTTTATGATTTATCCGCTTGGTATGCTTGGCTTTTATCTTTGCGGTTTTGCTTTTATGTTCGGCGGAGTCGGTCCACTCAGTACGCTTGGAGGTTATGCCGGGCTGAATCATGAATTAACCATTAATCTTTTCGGAAAGCCTTTCGGACTTTTGGGCTGGAGCGGATTCATGCTTCAAGGGTCGGGCTACGATACCGCTGTGTTTGTGCTTTTTCTTTTCCAGATGGTTTTTATGGATACAACCGCAACAATACCAACGGGCGCAGCAGCAGAACGCTGGAAATATTCCGCATTCATGATTTACGGAATTTTTATTGGTACCGTAATGTATCCTATTTTCGGCAATTGGGTATGGGGCGGAGGATGGCTTGCCCAGCTCGGAACTAATTTCGGGCTCGGGCATGGTCATGTAGATTTTGCCGGGTCTACTGTTGTTCATATGCAGGGCGGAGTAATAGGACTTGTTTATGCTTGGCTGCTGGGACCTCGATATGGGAAATATAATAAAGACGGAAGTATTAATCCTGTTCAACCGCATAATATCCCTATGGCCATAATAGGAACTTTCATTCTTGCATTCGGATGGTTTGGATTTAATCCCGGCTCAACATTAGCAGGTACGGATTTAAGAATTTCCGTTATTGCTGTTAATACAATGCTTGCAAGTGCTACCGGAGCTTTAGCCTCGACATTGTGGATGTGGTGGTTCCGAACCAAGAAACCCGATCCCTCCATGATGGCCAACGGAATGCTTGCCGGCCTTGTTGCAATAACTGCTCCTAGTGCTTTTGTTAGTTCAGGCGGGGCCTGCATTATCGGATTAATTTCAGGTATCCTTGTAGTTGAATCCGTATTTTTCTTCGACAAATTAAAAATTGATGATCCCGTAGGAGCAATTTCAGTACATGGAGTAAACGGTGCATGGGGCTGTCTTTCAATCGGCTTTTTTGCCGACGGCACTTACGGTTCAGGATGGAACGGTGTTCCGGGTACTGTAAGAGGATTGTTTTACGGAGGCGGATTCGGGCAGCTTGCTGCAGAAATAATAGGTGTAATTACATGCTTTGTTACCCTGGGTGTTATGTCTTATGTAGTGTTTAAGATAGCCGAACGTTTAGTTGGAAACAGAGTATCTCTAGAAACGGAAATCGGCGGACTGGATATTCCTGAGATGGGCGTTTTAGGATACAACGGATTTGAGATGGATAAAATATCGGAAACCATACATCCGGTTAATTAATTTAATATGAAGATATGCAGCACGGATTTTTATCTGTGCTGCTATTAATTTTAGAAAGGAATCAATCATGAATAATTCAATTGAACTTTTACTTGCTTTAATTGCCGTAGCTGCCGGACTGGGAATCGGATTGTTGTTTGGGACAATTCAAAATCTCGCTTTGCAAAAAAATAAAAAACGGTATGAACAAGGAAATCTAAAAACCGGATGGGTAATTATGCCGGGCTCTTTTAGCAGAATTGCCGTGCTTTTAGTTGTGCTTGCTTTAATTCAGGTAGGATGCCCGTTTCTATTTAAGGGAAATATTCAATGGCTTATTTCTGCCGGAATTTTAATCGGGTACGGTTTAACTTTTGTTAAACAATTAAAGCAGAGAGAAGTTTACAGGAAATAATACTAAAACTCATATCCGAATTTAAATGTAATTGAATGCAGTTTTAAATTTTTTGCAGTACCATTAAAAATGGAATTACTGTATCCTCCAAAGTCGGAGTTATATTGAAGATCAAAAGTAATATTGCGGAGAAAATTTACTCCTGCTCCAAATAGAATTCCAATATCAGGAGTACTAACTTCACTGGGGCTAATATCTTTGGTGCTTTTAGTCTCATTAAATGTATAGGTTGAATTTTCTTGCTCGTCCACTCTTCCGTTTAAAAATATGCCGAAAGACGGACCAATATAAAATCTTGGATGAAAATTTCTTTGAACAATTGTATACTGAAATAGAATGGGCAATTCAATAAAATTTAGATATGCTGTTCTATTAAAATAATAGTTAATGTTTTTACTACTAACAGTGTTTGAAAACTCTCCTCCGTTTGTTATATGAAATAATTCTGCTCTAACGGAAAAGTTTTGGTCAAAGCTCCAAGTTGCAAATAACCCGTACGAGTAATGCATAATGGAATTTGAGAATCCGATATTTGAGCTTTTTATATTTGATGTATTTACCCCACAAGTTATGCCGAAGGAAGTTAAACCCTTTTGTTTGGTATAATTGTTTAATACAAATTGCTGTTCCGATCCTATAACAGCACCTAGTAATGTCCCTGATAATGCACCGGCAAATAACCCAAGCGCATCTAGCTGAAACAGATCAGTGCCTTCACCCATAACAGGTTGTACGACATGTGAAGAAGCTTGTAAAGCGATCAAGAAACCTGCAAAGGTACATACACCTGCATCTTCCGCCATTCCTAAAAATATATTATTATAAGAAATGGATTTTATTTCTTTATTAGGAAAAGTGAGTTTTTGGCTAATTAAAAATTTTTGCGGCAGTGTACTTGTAATGTAGACGGAATCCTTCCCTTGCTCTAGACCTCTTACCAAAACCTCAGTATTATTTTTAAATATAATTAAGGCTGTATTTCCTCCACTATTCGCAGCAAAACCTATATACTTTATACTTTTAATTTTATCTTTCGGATAAGATGTTTTTTTGTCCGGCTCATATTCCCACTTTTTTATGTATATAGTTGTTGTATCATTTTTAATGTGAAGTTTTTCAGCTTTGATTCTTGAACCGGAGATTAAATTAACGGTTGTATAATTTCCCAAAGCTTGTAAATTAATATGGTTATAAAAATCCTTCTTAGATTTGTAATTGTTAATTGTATAGGTATCCATACAGCCAACAAGTAACATAGACAAAATTAAAGAACAGAATATTAAAACCTTCATAAAACCCCCGTAACAAAACGTTAAAAAATTTCAGCAGTTTCCTTCATTTTTAATAAGTTTAAATACTATCTTCATTTCCTTTCCCAATGCCAATGCCATGGCTCAAATCCGACACCCCATTTATTGTTTTTAGGATAAGATAAATAAAAATTATACTTGTGCGCATTTTCCAACATCCACTTATATTCCGGCAGTTTAGCAAAATCTGCAGATGTTTGATGATCGCTGAAACCGTTTATGCCGTCCCGGTTACAAAAATCAATTGCATTATAAGTCGGATCACCGTGCTGGCTGTAGCCCGGCATTGCAATCCATTTTGCATTTTCAACTAATGAAAATTTACTGCTCGTTGCCAGGTAATGAAAGAATAAGTACGCCTGCCTTCCCGGTGAACGGTAACCGGAATCGATATATAATTTCTTTCCGATATCTTTTTGCATAGCAGCAGCCATTCTTAAATAATCTTTATAAGAATGTTCCGGACAATGTTGAATTCCCGTTACCCTGTTCCCTACTTTAACCGAAGGAACTTCAATAAGATCATAAGGCTTGGCAACCGAATAAAACGGACCTTTAAATCCAAGGTCCCTGGGATTAATCTTAAATATTCTTTCGGCAAAATTCTTTTCATAAAAATTTAAACAATTCATCAGCGTATCATAATCAACAATGGTACGTTTATCCTTAGGTATTTCATTTAATTTTTGATCAAAACTTTGGGCTATTTGTTTTGTTACATATCTTTGAACAAAATTTAAATATTTATAATTTGGTTCAGAAAAGAATAAAAGAAGTATATATGCCGCTGCCGCGATAAAAATACTTATTACAACAATTGTGAATTTTTTCATCCTACGAGAGTCCGTTAATAATTATTTGAAGTATTAAGTCAACTATTTTATATACCCCTATTCTAAATTATGCATTAATATGACAACGGTCAATATTTATATTCCAAGCACAAATGAAATTTTAATATTTATTTAATACCTAATTAGAATGTTCTATTCATTAACTCAATATTAATATTACCTTGATCATCCGGAATCTTATGACAAAGTAACCGAGTTTGTGTAAAGACTTAAATAGTAAAGCGATTCTCTGAATCGCTATTGCGAATTTTGAAGTAATTTAAAATAATTAAACGAAACAGAGTTTCGTTCTACACTTTTAACACATTCTCGTCC
>JBJKQP010000055.1:0-13244 GCA_046705105.1 Ignavibacteriaceae bacterium
ATAAATTACTACCAGCCGTAGCAGAATTCTATACTTTCGATAACAATTCTTTACAATCTTATCCTTATGGCTTAGCAACCGATAAGTCCGGAAATGTTTATTCTTCTCTAGTTGAATTTAAGAAAGGCACAGGCATAAGTAAAATAGGAATTGACAGCAGTGTAACACCCTGGGCTCCTAAAGGCGGAGAAACATTCTTTAATAGTATAAAGTTTGGTCCTAATAATACTCTTTATGCTGCACGCAAAGTTAAAGCTCTTTTTATAATAGAGGAGGGAGTAAAATCCGCAGTGTTTGTAACTACAGGGCTTGGAAGTATAACCGATTTTGATTTTGATCAGAACGGAAATATTTGGGCAGGCGGGGCGTCATCCAACGGAAACATTTATCTAGTTAAACCTGATAAATCTATTACACCAATTCCGTTTACCGGAGAAATTACATCTATGAGAGTATTTGAAGGAAATCTTTATGTGGCTTCTACCGACGGCAGCCAGACTGCCGTGTGGAAAATGCAAATTAACGGAGAAGCATTGGGTACCCCGGAAAAATATTTTGATTTTTCCGCTAATTATCCGATCGCGGCCTTAAATGCTATAGCTTTTGCAGCAGATGGTGACATGTATTTGGGAACGGATTTACCTGAATGTGTTATTGTAGTTCACCCGGATAAAACATTCGGGCCATTATATCCCGGATTTTTTGCTGCAGCTCCGGCATATGCTTTTGCTTCCGGGCCGGGGAATTATCTATATTATACAAGGGGTGCTGTCGGTTCTGATCCTGCGGCTTCCGATTATATATCTCAAACAATTATTAGAATTAATCTAGGAAAACCTGCGGCTATTCAATATGGCAGAGATTAAATGATTCGTTTCAGTAATAATCAAATAATTATTTCTTTCACAAAAAAAGGAGAAAAAAATGAGGAGTAGAATGATAACCGTTTTAGCAGTATTTGTGCTGCTTTCTGTTTCTGCTATTGCACAAAATTGGACTTACCAGGGCGCATGGCCGGACACCAATTATAAAGGCGGTACACACGGTATAGTTGTGGATCCGGACGGTAAAATTTGGACAGCCAGTTATTACCATACAAATTGGGTCTCACCAAGCGGAGATACAATTACTAACTCAAGCCCGATTTATATTTTTAATCCTGACGGTACACTTAACGACATACTTGGTATAGTAACTACAGGTACTTTTACAGATACTCTTGGAATAGGTGGCGGATCTTCCGGAACCCGCGGTATGGCAAGAGACGAAGTCGGAAATATTCTATATGACAATAGCGGAGTCGAAAAATTATTAATTAAAATCGATTATAAAACAAAACAGGGCCTGGCAAGACACGTTATGACGGAAGTTGGTTCATCACCAACCAAACCCGGTGTTTCCGATGACGGTACTGTTTTCGTTGGACCTGTTGTAAGCGGGGCAACTACTGCTATTGCTATGTACGACAAAGACCTGAATTTTGTCGGTAATGCCGTAACCGGTGAACCTTCCCCCGCTATAGCCAGAACTATGGATGTATCTAAAGACGGAAATACAATTTACTATGCTTCTTTTACCGGACCTGAAATGATGTTTGTTTATCAGCGTCCTGATCAGTTCTCTGATTATGTATTAAAAGATACTGTCTTACAAGGGATGTCTGATGAAACATTAGCATGGGATCCTAAAACAGGTAATCTTTGGGTATCCAATGATGCAAGAGGAACAGGTCCCTATACAGAATTAACATGGTATGCTATGGATCCTGCTACATATGATTTGGTAGATAGCTTAACTATGCCTCTCCCGGATCCATCCGGTACTGCGGATATGTATCCTAGAGGAGCTGCCTTCTCCAATGACGGTAATGTTTTATATGTAGGACTATTCGGCATAAAATACGATCGTCTATTTAAATTCGATAGGGTAACAGGAATTATGCAGGAATTTGGTGCGACTGTTAAGGATTACAAGTTGTCTCAAAATTATCCTAATCCTTTTAACCCCACCACTACTATAAGTTTTGATGTTGCAAAAGCAGGGCATGTTACGCTTAAAGTTTATGATATGGTAGGCAGGGAAGTTGCTACTCTTGTTAATAAAGAAATGCAAAACGGTTCATACAGAATTAATTTTAATGCTTCGAACCTTGCTTCCGGAAACTATATCTACCAGCTTAATATTAATGGAAAAACTATATCAAAGAAAATGACACTTCTGAAATAGGAAGTAGTTGTATTTTGAATATTAACCCCGGGCAACCGGGGTTTTTTTTAAGGTTAATTATTAATGTTAATATATAAATAGAGAGATTATGGTAAAACAGTTTATTCCAATTGTACTTAGTTGTTTTATAATTTCAACAAATATTTTTGCTCAGGTATTACATCCTAAAAGGGAATTTAGAGCAGCCTGGATTGCAACGGTTTCTAACCTTGATTGGCCTTCTTCAAATTATTTGTCCGTTGATGCGCAAAAAGCGGAGTTAGTTTCTATACTTGATAGGCTAAGAGCAATAAACATTAACTCGGTTTTTTTTCAGGTAAGAACGGAATGCGATGCATTATATGATTCACCTTATGAGCCCTGGTCTTATTGGCTTACGGGAAAACAAGGCAAAGCTCCTAGCCCGTATTATGATCCGCTGCAGTTTGCAGTGCAGGAAGCACACAAACGGGGAATTGAAATTCAGGCATGGATAAATCCGTACCGTGCGGTTAAAACAGTTAAAAACGGAAATCCGGCATATGCACTTGCGGCAAACCATGTTGCAAATCAGCACCCTGATTGGATACTTAATTATGGTTCGGAATGGATTTTAGATCCGGGTAATCCTGATGTACGCGCATATGTAACAAAAGTTATTATGGATATTGTAAACAGGTATGATGTTGACGGGATACATTGGGACGATTATTTTTATTCTTACAGTGGAACAACTACGCAGGATTCTGCCAGCTGGCGTTTATACCGCGGAAGTTTTACTAATAAAGGTGATTGGAGAAGGAATAATGTTAATCTCCTGGTTAAGGAAGTTCACGACAGCATACAAGCAGTTAAACCATGGATTAAATTCGGTATTAGTCCGTTTGGAATATGGAAAAACGGGGTTCCTGCAGGCATAACAGGGTTGGATGCCTATAACGTACTTTACGGTGATGCCGTTACCTGGATGAAAGAAGGCTGGCTTGATTATATTACACCGCAGCTATATTGGCCGTTCGGAGGCGGGCAGGATTACGGAAAGCTTATGCCGTGGTGGGCATCTCAAACTTATAATAGGCATCTTTACGCAGGTGAAGCTGCATACAGGATTGATTCATGGTCTTCCTATAGTGAAATGCCGCGGCATATAAGACTAGGCAGGGAGACGAATAATTGTTACGGCAATGTTTATTTTAGAACACTGGTCGGTTTACTGGATAATGAAAAAGGCTTTTTAGACAGTCTGAAAAACAATTATTATAAATATCCCGCACTTCTTCCCCAAATGGCATGGAAAGATTCCGTTGCACCTAATCCGCCGCAGAATTTTAGATATGAACGTATTGCTTCTGCATCTTCAGCAGGATTAAAGTGGGACCTGCCTCAAATAGCATCCGACGGAGATACGGCCGTACGTTATGTTGTGTACAGGTTTAATTCCGGTTCTATTAATGCTGCCGATTTAAATAATGCGGAAAATATAATTTCTATTGAAGGTAACAGGTTAAGTACGCCTCCGGTACCGGCTAATTCAAATAACGGTTACTATTATGTTGTTACTTCATTAGATAGAAATTCAAATGAAAGCCTGATGAGCAATGTTGTAAAGGTTGAGCCGCCGGCTATACCGGTTTTAGCTTCTCCTCCAAACTTAGCTATTAATCAAAAAGACACTGTTAAGCTTTTGTGGAACTACCCGAATTTCGCTTCATCGTATAGAATACAAATTTCTACCGATTCAACTTTTAATACGGATCTGTTTATTGATGAACAAGCGGTTACCGATACTTTTTTTGTTGTTACAAATTTAGCCGGTATGCAGAAATATTATTGGCGCATTTGTGCCGGTAACGCAGGAGGTACAAGTAATTTTTCACAGGTTTATAATTTTACAACAGGATTTCCTGTTGCACCTTATCTTATAGAACCGCAGGATAAAATTGTTGATGTTGAGCTAAGACCCGACTTTAGCTGGGATTCCACACCGGAAACCAATACATATAGATTTCAACTTGCAAAAGGATTAGACTTCAGCCCAAGTTCGATGGTTATTGATTCAACGGGTATAATAGATACAAACTTTGCGTATAGTAACTTAGGCATTGATTTGGATGAAAACAGAATATATTTCTGGCGTGTGAGTTCGGCAAACGAATATGGTACCGGATTATGGTCAACAATCAACCGGTTTAAAACCAAGCAAACTACTGATGTTGTATACAAAGGAGAAATACCGGGTGAGTATAAATTGTATCAAAACTATCCTAATCCTTTTAATCCCGTAACGCAAATAAATTTTGCTATTCCAAAAGGAGGATATACAACATTAACAATTTACGATATACTCGGCAGGCGGGTTGCTTTACTTGTAGACCGCATTTTACCTGCCGGTAATTATTCATTTAATTTTGACGGAACAAAATTATCATCCGGCCTTTATATTTATGTATTAAAATCCGGTGAAAAAATATTTAATAAAAAGATGATCTTAATGAAGTAAAAATAATATTCCGGCATTTTCTATCGGAAAGTGCCGGTTTATATTATTGGAGAATATAAAAATCTGTTTTATCAGGGGAAGTATAATAAATTTGCAGCTTGTAAACTTGCTAATTTAATTCTTTAAATTCAATCAATTTTTTTTATAAAAATTTTTCTTTTTTTTATTTGAATATTAATAAAATTATTCAAAGGTTAGCAACTTAATTAGAAGGTATTTAGTCATGACTTCTAATATCAAAGAGTATAATAATTTTATAAAGCAGGCTGTCTCAAGAGAAATTTTATATCTTAAGAATAATTTTTTGAAATTAGATGACATTGACAATAGTAAAAAAAAAGATTACTTTTTTTTCATAAATTTTTTACAATAAAATTTAGCAAGTAATTATTATAATCTGTTAGATTTAATATCTTAGAAATTTATAGCTATCTTTAATAAATTTTGGAAACAACCATATGAAATTACTGTTACTGGGATCTTGCATTTCAAATTATATAAATAATAAACATCTCTTTAGTTTCATAAATAGAATATGACTTCCCTAATTAAACAAGGTTTATTTAATTAAAAATTATTTTATAACTAATTGCGGAGGTCATTTGCTATAGTTAAACGCTTAATAAAGAAGAATTTAAATCTTACTATCCGGGCATCTCTTTATGCTGTAACAGAATAATTTAATAATATTGTTACTGTATAGTTTGAAATTATAGTTACAGGTTTAAAGCTTATAAATAATATATAACTACTTAATAGGGGTATATAAAACTACTTTTTTCCGAAATTCAAATTCAAGCATTTGGATAATAAGTAAATTTGAGAAATCTTAATGATGCTTCGAATTTACGGGCAAGCGGAAATAAGTCCGAATTAATTTTCAATTAAATACAAAAGGGTATTAGAGAACTATCGGTCAAGATGATTATTCATCCGGTGGATCATATTATCATTAAGGCGAAATACGTCTTTTTATATCCTTTTTAATAGTAATAAAAATACTATAGGAGAAGCAAATGCGTAGAATTATTTTGATACTGAGTATGATAATTCTGATAATATTTACAACAGGGGCAGCTGTTTTTGCACAAGGGACAAACATAGAAGGCAGGATAACTGATGCTACCACAAAAGATCCTTTGCCGGGTGCAAATGTATTATTAGTCGGTACAAGTATGGGGGCTGCCACAACAATAAACGGTAAATACGAAATTTATAATGTTCCCCCCGGAAGCTACACATTAAGAGCCACGTATATCGGATATAGATCCAAAGAGTATAAAATAACCGTAAAGGAAGGATTAACTTTAAGCCAGAATTTTAAGTTGGAGCCGGTTGCGATAAAGTCTACGGAGGTTGTTGTAACTGCACAGGCAAGCGGACAGAATGCTGCTATTAACCAGCAGCTTGCTTCGGATAAAATTGAAAATGTTGTATCTGCTGCTAAAATACAGGCTCTGCCTGATGCAAATGCGGCTGAATCAGTCGGAAGGCTGCCGGGCATTTCACTTATTAGAGAGGGAGGCGAAGCTAGCGAGGTAGTTATACGCGGACTGGCGCCGCAGTATAACCAAGTTATGATTGACGGCGTACTTATGCCTGCTACAAATTCTAATGACCGCGGTACAAACGTTAGCATGATATCTTCAAGTATGCTAGGCGGTATTACGGTTACAAAAGCAATTACACCCGATATGGATGCTGCTGTTCTTGGAGGCGTGGTTAACTTTAGTTTGAGAGAAGCTAAGAACACTCACGGGATTACCAAGTTTAATTTCGCTGCTCAAGGCGGGTATGATGATTTACAAAATGTTTTTGGGCCTTATAAATTTGTTGCAAGTGCGGAAAACCGGTTCCTTAATGACCGACTTGGTGTTTTCGCCGAAGCATCTGCCGAAAGAGTAGACTTGGGTTCAAATACTTTCGGCGCATCTTACGGGTTAGCTACTCTAAAATTAGGTCAATATAATCCTACATACATTAGTTCTCTGAATCTTGACGATGTATTGCGAACAAGAAAACGTTATGGCGGCACTATAACGATCGATTATCGAATACCAAAAGGTAAAATCGATCTTATGAACTTTGTCAGCAGCAGCTTTACAGGTACTACCGACCGCGGACTAAGTTATAATCTTGGGGGAACTTTTTATAATGGTACTACTTCTTCCGGTACATACTTGAATGTTATTACTAACCTTTTAGAATTTCAAAAATCCTTATCTTTTCTAAATATTGATGCAAAGGTATCCCATTCATATTCTGAAAACCACGATCCCAATGACTTGTACGTCGGATTTCGCCAAGACAACGTTATCACACTTAATCATAGTCTCCAATATCTAAATCCTCAGCAAATTCCTCCGAAGGTAACTGTTAATAATTCGGCAAACAATCTTTATTATATAGAAAACTACCAAACCTTTAACAGGGATAGAGAATACACCGGTTCTCTCGACTTACTAACACATATTAATTTTTCCGATCTTATTACAAGTTCTCTGAAATTCGGAGGTATGTACAGATATACTATCAGATCACATAATTATGGACAGGGTGACGGAGTATTAGACCAAGCAAGCGGAACTAACTTGAGGGCTGCTATAATTTCTGCATATCCGTGGATGCAGAAGGCTCCTTATAATATTAAGAACGGTGACTATTTAATTCCGATAACTACATTTGAGGATCATAATTTCAATTACGGTACATTTCTTCATGGTGATTATACAATGAGTACGCCTGTTAATGTAGATATGCTGTGGAATGTGTTAAACATTTGCAAGAAGAATGGTACACTCGATTCTTATGCGCATAATGATTGGGCATCTAAAACCTACAATTATTCTGGACATGAATATGAAGATGCCGGCTATGCGATGTATACTTTAAAAATAGGACCAACAATTACCTTTATTCCAGGAGTAAGATACCAAAACCTAACAACTTCTTACACAGCACCGCGAGGTATCGAAACAAGTACAGCCCGTACCTATTATAAAGCTGTCGACACAACTGTTAATGAATCACACGGTTATTGGCTTCCGATGGTTCATTTAATATATAAACCGCTGTCGTGGTTACAATTGCATTTGGCATATACTAACACGCTTACGTATCCCAGCTATAGATCAATTGTACCATGGCTTGATGTTGCAACCGGCGGATCTCCTTCTGTTACGGTAAACAATTATGCATTGAAGCCCGGAAGGTCTGAAAACTACGACATAGTACTTTCAACTTATAATAACGAAATAGGACTATTTACCGTCGATGGATTTCTGAAGCGTATTTCTGATCTTATTTTTCCTGTTGCAAGTTATATCATTAATCCGTCTCAATATCCTATGGTGCCAAAAGGATATATTACAAATGGTGAAGCCGTCTATACATACGAGAATAATCCTTACCGGGTTGATGATTATGGTGTTGAGTTAGATTGGCAAACACATTTCTGGTATTTACCGGGTCCATTATCCGGGCTGATTCTGTCCATAAATTATACTCATATATTTTCAAGTGCAAAGTATCTACAAACACAGGCTATATACCACAGCCCTGCAAACCCTCGAACGGAAAAGGGTTATTATACTTTGGTTAATACATATTACACAGATAGGCTCTTAGATCAGCCAAAAGATATTGCGAACCTTGCAGTAGGTTATGATTATCAAGGCTTTTCAATTCGTATCTCCATGATTTACAAAACGAATGACTTTACCGGCGGTGATTTCTGGCCTGAACTTCGCTCTCACACAGCTAAATATGTTAGATGGGATCTTGCAGCAAGGCAAGCACTGCCGTGGTCGAGTCTACAGTTGTATTTGGACTTGAATAATATAAATAGTGAAGATGACATAAGTGTAATCCAGGGTGCCGGATTCCCGAATAGTCAACAAGACTATGGTATGTCCGCTGATTTGGGATTACGGTGGAGTTTATAATAAAATAAAGCATAATGATAATTAAATAAAATGATATACAAAATATTTATTTCAAACAACTTTATATTTATTAGAAAGAGAGAATTAAGGAGGTGGTAAAGGTTCTCTCGGATGCAAATTTTGTTTAGTAAATTAAGAAAGAGAATTCATTTTGACGCTTTTGCCGGCAAAGTCGGAAAAAGTAAAACTATACTTAATATCAAAAAAAGGAGTAATCTCATGAAAAAGATTTTCAGTTTTAGCATTGCTGTTGCAGTAATGATTCTGTTCGCATGGCCTGCTAAATCGGTTGCCCAAACACCTGATACTGTTTGGGTACCAGCTTCACCGGAAGGAAATATCACCGCATTTATAAATGGTGATACAACTGCTACCGGCCAAAGAAATAACCCTAACCGTGTATACGAATTATATGATGATTCTATTTATTACTACAGCGGCGGATCTCTATACGGTATTACGGTTACAGATTATAACTTAACAATTATTGCCCCAAAGCCTACTGCCGGCCATTACCCGCCTGAGATAAATCCGGAGATTTATGCGGATGGTTCCAGTACTTATCATTTTATCGAGGCTTATCAGGGTAATGTTACCTTAAAGAATCTTTATATTCAGGGTATCCGCCCGGATCAAAGCATCTGGGGATCTTACGCGATCCAATTATCAGGAGATACTAATTCTGTTTTTAATATAGATAATTGTGTATTTGACGGCTGGTACTTCCGTGCTTTTGGCGGCGGCGGAACAGGCAACAGCTACTATGTAACAAATAGTAAATTCATAAATTGTCAATATCCTACTGGTCAATTTGATGGACAAGGATGGGGAATATTAAGCGGCGCGATTGCCGATACTGTTTCTTTTGTTAATAATACATTCTTCTGCGATAATTCCTATATACTTATGTTATCCGGAAGCGCATATGCTAAATATGTAAAATTTGACCACAACACAGTTTTCGGAACAATTGTTAATCCGTTTTGGCTTTTCCAGGCAGTAAATCTTGACTTTGAAAACAACATAATATACTCAACAATGGCCGGGGGAGAAATACCGGTTGAGACATCAGGTGGCTGGTACGATTATGACGGACAGCATTCTTCAACTATAGATTTTGATACGCTATCCACTATTGCATCTATTTACGGTGTTACGGAAGCTGAAAGGCACATAAACATATTGAACAATGCTTATTTCTGGCCTAAACAACTAACAGACTGGTGGGCAAAATGGAATGACAGCGTTACAACCGCCAATGCAGATTCGGAAATAATAACTCCTCCCACCTGGATGAATGCTCGTACAAGAGGAATGTTTGCAAATAAAACAATGTGGCCTAACTTTAAAGAAGCAAATAATGACAGTGTTGATCCCGGATTCCCGGCTTCTGCGATGGGTCAAATTGATAAAGAGGTTAACTATGTAGAACTTGATCGAACCAGCCAATTAGCTACGTATGATTGGTGGTATGTTCCGGCCGGTCAAGACGGTCTTTTCCCCGGTGCATGGCCAATACCCTGGAGCTTAGCATACACTAATACAGCCTTACAGCATGCAGGTACGGACGGTAAAGCTTTAGGTGATTTGAACTGGTTCCCTGATCAGCTTACAGGTGTAAAACAAATTCCTAATACAATTCCTAGTAAGTTTACATTAAGCCAGAACTATCCTAATCCGTTTAACCCTACTACGGTTATAAAATATTCACTTTCCAAGAGCGGATTTGTTTCTCTAAAGGTTTATAATATACTTGGCCAGGAAGTTGCTACATTGCAGCAAGGGTTCCAAAAAGCAGGTGCATATACAACTAATTTTGATGCATCAAAATTAGCCAGCGGCGTTTACATGTATAAACTGGAAGCCGACGGTTATACAGCAACTAAAAAGATGATGCTCTTGAAATAAGAGAGACTCATCTGTTTTCTTTTCAGCCCCGGTTATTCCGGGGCAATTTTTCTGTTCATATAATTAGATAGGTCGAATTTAATCAATAACTTACTTGTAAATTTTATTTAGATAAGTTATTGAATATTTTGCTAAAGACTACAGTGTACTAAAAATGACTATAAAATGAAGGAGTTTAAGTATATGGAGTCATTGTTACTATCTTTTCATACCACTAAGATAAAAAATTATCTAAATCTATTCCTGAAGAAATTATCCGTAATTGATAGATAGATATATTTATTTATAAAAATTCAAATAAGGAGAAATCTTATGGAAAAGATAAGGAAGATGTTCTATCTATTAATTTTTATTCCTACAATATTTGTTACCGGTTTAACTTTTGGTCAGTCTGGTAATATATCAGGTAAAATAATAGATTCTCAGACAGGCAAACCGCTTCCATATTCCAACGTGTTATTATTATCAACCGGATTTGGTGCTTCTGCAAAAGCAGATGGTACTTACATCATAAGAAATATTCCCGAAGGGAAATATACTATCAGAGTATCCTACATAGGGTACAAAAAAGTAGAAAAAACTATTAAAGTTTTAGGTAACAAAACTATTGAAGTAAATTTTCACATGATGCCTGAAAGTTTGAAAGGAAAAGAAGTTGTAGTTACCGCACAGGCTGTAGGGCAGCAGCATGCAATAAATGAACAATTAAATGCTCTGTCTGTTAAAAATGTTGTTTCTTCCGCAAGGATACAACAATTACCCGATGCAAATGCGGCAGAGTCTGTCAGCAGGCTGCCGGGAATATCCTTAATAAGAACCGGAGGTGAAGGTTCACAGGTAGTTGTTAGAGGTCTGTCTCCGCAGTATAATGAAATAACCATTGATGGTGTGCAACTTCCCGGTAATGTAAGCAGCGGTGCGGACGATAGGGCAACAGATTTGAGTATGATATCCTCGAATATGCTTGGAAGTATTGAAGTAATTAAAGCAATTACTCCGGATATGGATGCAGCCGTATTAGGCGGGGTTGTAAATTTCGGTATGCGAAAAGCTGCAAGAGGGGCTACTGCCCCATCTTTTGAAATTATTAGCCAGGGTAGTTATAACAAATTAAAAAATTCGTATAATAATTATAAAGTTGTGGGTTCTGCTGAAAAGCGGTTCTTAGGACAAAACCTTGGAATTTTTGTCCAGGGTAGCGTAGAAAAGAAAGATTTAAGCGCTAATGAACTTAATGTTAATTATGTTCTAGCTGATAAATCTCAGGGTGATAATGCATTACCATTATTGAATACAATGACCCTGACGGATGTACTGAGAACGCGAAACAGATATGGCGGTACTATAACAATGGATTATGAACATAGTACCGGTGAAATAGATTTTATGAATTTTTTAAGTATAAGCGATACGAAAGTTCATAATAGGGGCGAATCATACCCGTCGGATAACGGATACATTACATATGATGCAGGTAATTCACCATATAATTTAACAACATTCACAAATCTTTTGAGTATTAAACAAAAGGTTTCAATATTTAATGCAGACATAAAATTTTCACATTCATATTCCGAAAGAAGAGCTCCGGGGTCAACAAATTTTGAGTTTTTACAACCAAATGCAGTAAACCCAGGCGATGTTCCGCAGTTAAGAAAGCTTCCACCCCAACAATTAGCAACTTATGTAAAGCATGATCCGGCAGCAGGCTATTTGCAGAGCATAACTTTTTCTAATAGTCTTTCCGAGGACAGGGAATATACCGGTTCATTAGATTTGCAGACCAATCTGGTACTTTCAAACTTTATAACAGGTAAATTTAAATTCGGAGGAATGTACCAGTACAGCAATCGCTCCTATAACTATGCATATTGGTTCGGTAGTATGTTTGATGATGGCCAAACAGTAGTATTGGCAATGGCGAATCAACTTCACTTGAACACTGTTCCTCTTGGCAGCGGCGGCCCATTGAAAACACTATCTTATGAAGACTTTATAGACAATGGTTATAATTATAATGATTTTTTCGGAGGCCTTTATAATATAGGACAGCCGGCAAATGTAGATCTCATTTTACAAGCTAGTAACGTAGCAAGAGCTCATGCAGGTACTAATCCTGCACAAGTAGGTTTTAAATATCAGGAAGCTCCGTCAAAATCCGCTGAGTATTCCGGGAATGAAATTAAAGATGCTGCTTACGGTATGTTTGTTATGAACTTTGGAAGTAATATTACCTTTATCCCCGGAGTTCGTTATCAAAACTTAACAACTGATTATAAGGGGATTAGAGGACAAGCTTTAATTGCGGGTAAATTGCAATATACAAATTCAAGTGAAAAACTATCTCACGGTTATTATTTACCAATGGTTCATCTTATTTATAGACCGATATCGTGGTTACAATTGCATTTTGCTTATACTAATACACTAAACTATCCTGCTTATAGTGAAATAATCCCGAGTTACCTTATTGGAGAATCAACTATTTCTTATAATAACTATCGATTAAAACCCGCTACTTCAGAAAATTTTGATTTAGCTTTTTCTGTATTTAATAATACAGTCGGATTGTTTACTATTGACGGATTTAAGAAAAATATAAAAAACTTAATATTCAGCACTGGTGCAACCTACCCAACAACACAGCAAGTAGCCAAAGAATACCCGGAATTTCCTACCCAATATTT
>JBJKQP010000056.1:0-3854 GCA_046705105.1 Ignavibacteriaceae bacterium
CGATACCAAGATCAAGCATTTTCTCATTCGGTTTTACATATTCATAAGTCATTCCGAATATTACATCGTGCCCATAACTGTTATATTCTTTTACCTGCTCGTCGTATTGACTTGCCAGCTCTTTATAGCCTTCTTCATTCATTTTTATTATCCTTTAAAAATTATTACGTGCGCACTGGTGTATGAATTTTAGTTAATTAATTTTTTGTATTTCTGTTGTATATCTATATCCTCAGGTTCAATATTTGAAAGTTTTAACCAAGAGAATTATTTTAGATATTGATCATAATGTAACATAGAAAAATTCCTTATCGTACTAACATCATCTTTTTTGTAATAATATTTTTGTCAACTCTTAATTGATAAAAATAAATACCGCTAGATAATCCTTTTCCGGTAATAATTATGGTATGCTCACCTCTATCAATATATTTATCCAATAACTTTTTAACTCTTCTTCCTAAGACATCAAATATTTGGAGAGTTACATGCGCAGAATGTTTTAATGAATATACAATTTTGGTACTTGGATTAAAGGGATTAGGATAATTTTGCTCAACCGAAAATTCTATTGGAATTTTATTATTATTTTTTACACCTGTAATTCCTTGACCGCTGATATAGACTAAATGTGCCGGATCATTGATTGAATTATTTTCAACATACAGCGTATCTTCAAAATATGATATGGAGGCATCTTTGCATATCGGACATAAATCAGGCATATAAAAAATTAATTTTATTGAATCTTGAGGCGGGATAATAATTGGTGATAGTTCCTTATCAAATGCAATGTAAAAAATATATGAAGTATCATTTTTACAAACAGATACCTTATAAAGGTACATTTTATCTGAATAAATACTATCTATAGTCAAATTTATTTTACCGGAATTTCTAATGATTAAGCTGTCTTTAATATCTTCGTAAGTCCCGTCACCTTTAATTGAAACAGAGTCCTTATTGAAAGTAATTATTTGAGAATAATTAATTTTCTGAATGAATATTAATAAAAACAATATTAAAATAATTTTTCTCATTTGATCTCCCGTTTTTATTTTACCAAACAATACAGTTACAGCTAATCCATCTACTTACTGCAAAAAGAATGAGCTATATACAAAACTTAAAATATGTTAGCAGATGGCGGGTGTCTTAAAATAGCATACACCGGATACAAGCCAGTTGCGTTATGCGTGAAATGTTTTTTAAAATGATTATTTTAAACCGAATATATATTCGGAATTACTAATTTCAAAAATCAAAAAATATCAATTGCTAAAATGCTGTTATAAATAGACCTACATACGTTTATGTTCGTAAGTAATAGTAGTTCCCCTTTATTTTTTACAAAAAAGATCCCTCAAAAAGCGGAACAATTTCTTCAATTACCATAGGTACTTTAGCATGCGCCATACCGTTACTTTCATTATAATCAGATGATGTTGTTACTATAACCAAATTTAAGTCTCTTATAATCATAATGTATTGTCCGCCGTAACCAAGTGCCAGAAGCATATCGTGCTCGGTTTTTCCGCCCCGGACAGGGTTATTCCACCATGGCTTATTTTGTTTTGACCGGTGCCACCATTGGTATCCATAGTCGAAAAATTCACTTTCAGCAACATAGGGTTTGGTTGACTTATCAATCCATTCTTTGGGAACGATTTGTTCATCTTTCCATTTCCCATTATTTAAAACCAGCAAACCGATTTTAGCCATATCTCTTGGATACATATGGAGATCGCTATGACAGTGTGGTATATCATTCTCTGTTTTCCAATAATAATCTGATATGCCCAGCTTATTGAATAGAACATCTTTAGCAAATTCATCAGCCTGCTTGTTTTCAAGTGTATATATTATACCGCCAAGAAGATTTGTACATTCATTGCTGTATTTAAATTTTTCACCGGGTCTTGTTCTCAATGGCGGAGTAAGGATATCATGTATAGGATCTCCGCTATTCGAATTTTTGGAATCTTCAGTTTCTTGAAAACCTGCAGTCATCGTTAATACATGTTTCAGTTTAATTTGTTCATTTTCTTTTGTTTTTAAAGAATCATATTTCGGAATATAGTCAAAGACGGATTTATCAACATTCATATTTCCATTACGTTCCAACGCAATACCAAGCAATAAAGAAACGATACTCTTTGTACACGAGTGAATGTTATGCAATTGTGTCCGGTCGTAACCGTAAAAATACTCTTCCAGAACAAGCTTTTTATCTTTGAGAATTAATAATGATTCCAAACGGCCGAATTTCTGTTTAATAATATTTTCAATTAAACTAAAAAAAGCAGTTGAGTCGGTAATGAATTTAAAGATAGAAGCTGTTTGTAGGTAATTATCAATTTGTTCAGGCTGGTGATAAAGATACTCCATACTTCCATTCACACCGGCAGGACGCGGATAGAAAAGTCTGTTTTGATCAGTCTTCTCATCGCGAATGAAATCAAGTTTAGTTTCATAAGTACGATTCGCCGGATCACCCCACTTATTGGAATAAGCAGTTCCATGTATCATTTTTCTATCGTGATCTACTACTCCCTTGAAAATATTACCTTCACCATAAGCCATCTCCAGTTGATTTGTGCTGTCAGTAAATTTAAAGCTCTTTATTTTCCAATAATCATAAAACCGTTTCTCCCACAGGAAACATCCCTGTACCGTAGTACTGCCATAAGCATCGCCGCTAATTTTGATTACCGGTTCCAGTGTGCCGTTAGGAAATTTTAGTGCCGTCTCATGTGTGCATCTCCACAATCCGTCTATTGAGATGTAATGCCTATTCTGACTTGTGCCAGGGGGATTGTAATTTTTATCTTGACTATGTTGACAACCAAATGGAAAGATAAATAATAAAATAAGCAGGAAGGGAATTTTTAATGATTTCATAAAACTGCCCTTTCTAATTTTTTAGTTTTATCAAAGAGTTTTTAATTATTAATGAAGTTACGCATTCAATTAAAATGATAGAAAATTGAACAGGTAGTTATAATAAAAAAATGGATTAGGATAAAAAATTTGTAATTTAAAATTATTTTACCTCACCCCCTAGCCCCTCTCCTTAGTAAGGAGAGGGGCTAGGGGGTGAGATTCATTTTGCTTAATGTCTTTTGTTTGAATACCTAAATGATTGAAATGCATCCCCATTTTGGAAATTGCAAACAGAGGTTCGTTATCTTTTCTTTTTTTCATAATATTCTCTTTTATGGCTTATGCCTCGTAATAACTTTGTTTATGCTTTCGCTTTATCAGGCCAAAGCATTATGAACTCAACGTCAACAAGAAGAATTGCAATCCCGGCGCGCCAAAATATATCTCCTGTGACGCTCCCGTAAAAAATCAAAGCTATTATAAATGATACTATCAAATAGCGAAGAAAACTATCTGAAGAATTCTCATATTTCCTTCTATTCAATTTTTTATTAACAAGTACAAAACTATCTCAAAGAGATTTATGCAACTCAATGCCCATATTCGATATGGAATCATCTTTTGATGCCAGAAAAGCCGAAACATTCGTCAGCAAAACAATTGCCTTCTTTATTGATCTCTCGAAAATAACGCAGCAAGAATATCCGCCTGTTCCGCCTGTTGCGGATACAAATTTATAATTGCCTGTTTCATACCAGGCCCATCCGAGTCCTGCACAATTGTTCTCTGTGTATTTGATAGTTGGCTGCAATGTTAAAAGATAGAAAGTTGTATCGCTCATACAAGCCTTGAGATATTTAACTAAATCTTCAGCCGATGATTTGATGCCTCCCCCGCCTTCCAGTACATTCATTTCCCAATTTTCCACTTCATTTCCGTAAGGGTCTCTACCGGGAACAAGCAAATTTTTG
>JBJKQP010000057.1:0-6872 GCA_046705105.1 Ignavibacteriaceae bacterium
ATTGATACCGAACCAAACGAAAGCGGTTCGTTGTAGGCAAGATAACCGTTGGCTAGTTCGGTAAGCCCGAACGGAGCAGGAGAGTAATAGATCCCCGCTTCGCGCCAACTTATTTGAGCAAGGCCTGCCGGATTATTGAATAAAGAAAAAACATCGTTGCTTAATGCAACATCCGAATGAGCAAGAGAAATTTGTTTTGCCCCGGGGCTTATTTGCGGAAAATGGGGCAGGCTTGCTAAAAATACTATTGCTGCAAGTAATATGTACTGCATCACCTAGATATTTTTTAGTTCGTTGTTAGATAATATTGAATTTTATATATTAAATCAACTCTTAAATGATTTTTTTTAGGAAAAACATGAAATCCTTAATTGCAGCCTTCTTAATCTTTTCTTCAGTCGCTTTTTCCCAGGAATTGAATTGTACGGTAACTCTAAATACAAGTAACATTCCCAATTCAAGCGTACCTTTGCTAAACGGCTTTCGTGAAGCTGTTTCCAATTATATGAATAAGACTCAATTTACAGGCGGTACCTGGCAATACAGAAAAATAAATTGCAGCATAAGCATATTTATTGTAACTGCATCCAACAGCGGCAATTTTACTGCTCAAGCTGTTGTTACCAGCCAGAGACCAATTTATAACACAAATCAAAATTCGTTAATGTTAAGTATTAACGATGGCCAGTGGTCGTTTTCTTATCAACAAGGGCAAGGGATGTATTCCGACCAGTCCACCTTTGATCCGTTAACAAGCTTTCTGGATTATTACGCATATATAATTATAGGCTTTAACGAAGATTCCTGGACGGAGTTCGGAGGCACGCCGTATTTTAATAAAGCAATGAATATTTGTAACATGGCTGTAACTACAAGTAACGCAAAGAACTGGGCGGTTAATCCGGGTTCCTACAGCAGGACAGGCTTGGTAGATAATTTACTAAATGATAAATACCGGCCGTTTAGAGAAGCATTTTATCAATATTATTACGGTATTGACTATTTTGAAGTAAATCAAGCTAAAGGTGAAGAAAAAATAGCTCAAACCATAAAAACTATTGCTTCCTTAAGTAATAAAATTGATTTTACCAGCGTACTTTTAAAAACTTTCTTTGACGCGCACAGCGGAGAAATAGTACAGTACCTTAAAAATTACCCGGATAAAAAAATCTTTTATACTTTATCACAAATTGATCCGTCTCATACTTCCAAATATAATGCAGCCATGGGAGAATAGTATCATCAACAATATTTTTTGTTTTTTATAAGAATCTAAATATGAATATGGTACTAATAACAAAAGCATTGATGCATGAATCAAATGGTTGCATGCATCAATGCCTTCGTATTTTATTTGCAGGCTTCGCCTTGGCCTTGCTAAGATAAATTATATTTTCTTCTGGTAAATTCTATATTTTTTATAAAGGGTACCGTTCATTGCTTCCGCACCGCGGTTCATCATTGCGTTATCTTCCAGTATCCAGCTTGCTTCACCCAGGTTAATACCAATCTTATGAGCACGGTTAACAATTTCCCAATAAAATACGGCATCTAATCCGCGCTTTTGAAATTCCGGTATTATTCCAAGGGTTATAATTCTGCACCACTTTATTTTTTTCTTTTCGGTAAAAAGTTTTATAATCCCCATAGGAAAAAGTTTACCGTTTATGTGTTTGAATATATAATTGTAATCTAGCATAACTAATGCGAATCCTACGAGCTTTCCTTCAATTTCTCCGAAGAGCACAAGCGAAGGCTCAGCAAGCGGTTTTAAATCTTTAGCCATTGCATCAAGTTCGTCGTCTGTCATCGGTACAAATCCCCAGTTAGGAGCCCAGGCTTTATTATAAACAAACTTTACCTTTTCAACCTCGTTATTAAAATCTTTCATATTAAGCTGAGTAATTTTTAGTCCGTATCTTTTTCTGGCAAGCTCGGCAACCCGTTCTACTTTTTTAGAAGAAATAACTTTTTCGTTTTCTAGTTTATAAGCATATAGATCTTTTGCTTTTTTAAAGCCGTAATGATCGCAAAGATCAAGGTAATATCTCGGATTGTATGTCATAAGCATTCTGGGTTCATCGTCAAAGCCTTCAATAAGCATTGCATATTCGTCGTTGCTGGAAGGGTTGGCCGGTCCTCTCATTGCATCAAGACCTTTACTCTTAAGCCAATCGGCGGCGGCATCGAATAATGTATTGGCTACTTCCTGATCATTTATGCATTCAAAGAAACCAAAGAAACCCACTTTATCTTCATGATATTTGTTATGAAGATCGTTTTTTATTGCAGCAATTCTTCCGACCAGTTCACCGTTTTTTTCGGCAAGAAAATATTCGGCTTCCGCATGTTTAAAAAAAGGATTTTTGGATTTATTAAGAATTTTTTTCCTATCCATAATTAAAGGAGGAACCCAATATTTATCTCCCTGATAAATTTTCCATTGGAATTTAATGAAGCGCATTAGATCCTTTGGAGTTTGAACGGTAGAAATTTTTATAGAACTCATTATATCACCTCTTTAAAATAAAAGCATACCATTTTCATAATGATATGCTTTACGGGTTAATAAATATGTGATGCAGCACTAAATTAGTCCTAATTTTTTCCCCGTTTCTTTGAAGATATCTAGTATAGCATTTAAGTGTTCTTCCTCGTGAGTAGCCATATAGCTTGTTCTCATCATCTGTCTTCCGGGCGGAACACCGGGAGAAATGAAGACATTAACAAAAACGCCGCCGTCGTACAGCATTCGCCACATTTTAAAAGCAATGTCGTCATCACCAACAATTACCGGAACAATACCGGTCCTTCCTTCCAAAACAGTAAAACCCGCATCTTTAAGACCCTTACGCATTTTTTCAGCGTTATTAACTAATCTGGTTACTCTTTCCGGTTCTGCTTCTAATATGTCCAATGCAGCCAAAGTAGCGGCAACAGAAGCCGGGGTAGGGGAAGCACTGAATATTAATGCCAGAGAATTGTGCTTCAGGTAATTTATTACTTTTGCTTCCGCCGCAACAAAACCTCCGAGAGAAGCAAATGTCTTACTGAATGTTCCCATTGTAAGATCGATTTCGTTCTCAAGACCGAATTCGCTTGCTGTTCCTCTGCCGCCTTTACCAATCACTCCAACAGCATGGGCATCGTCAATTAAAATTTTAGAATTATAAGTTTTAGCTATTTTATTTAATTTATCCAACTCAACAATTTCGCCGCCGGTGCTAAATACGCCGTCGCTTACAATTAATTTACCGGCATCTTTAGGTAATTTTTGAATAACTCTTTCGAGATCATCCATATCATTATGCTTGTAGCGAACAAATTCTGCAGTTGCTCCTTTTGCCATCAAGTTTCCGGCAATAATGCATGCATGATTATCCTTATCCGAAATTACGTATTCGCCTCTTTGTACTAAAGTAGGAATAATTCCTTGAGCTGTCTGGTAGCCTGTACTAAATAATAATACAGCTTCTTTGTTAAAAAACTTTGCAAGTCTTTCTTCCAGTTCAATATGAAGATCGAGAGTTCCGGTTAAATAACGGGAGCCGGAACAACCGGTACCGTATTTTTCCACTGCTTTTATTGCTGCTTCTTTAACTTTGGGATGGGCCGTTAAACCCAAATAATTATTAGAGCCGGCCATAATAACTTTTCTTCCCTCAATTTGTACTACAGGTCCCTCGTTTTCTTCAATAGGTCTAAAATAAGGATACAACCCCATGGCTTTTACTTCATCTGCTCGCGTAAAGTCATAGCATTTTTTGAATAGGTCCAACATACCTCCGTAAATAATTAAATAAGAAATGAATTAATCTTTAATATTTATATAGAAATTTCTTAAATTTCGCCGTAAAATGTATGATTAAATAGTCTTAAAATCAAATAAAACGAGGGTATGGGAAACAAACAAATTGCAGTTGTTACGGGTGCTAACGGCTTTGTCGGAAGCCACCTTGTAGATCTTCTTTTAAGTAAAGAATTTACTGTTAAATGCATAACAAGAAAATCAAGCAACTTAAAGTGGCTCAACGGAAAAAATGTTGAAATTTTTAATTGCGGTTTAACGGATAAATCGGAATTGGGCAAGGTTATTAAAGGTGCCGATTATATCTTCCATGTTGCAGGTGTTGTAAAATCGAAAACACCGGAGGGGTATTTTAAAGGGAATGTTGAAACTACGAAAAATATTCTTGAGGCATCTCTTGACTCCCGAGATACAATAAAAAAAATAATAATTGTCAGCAGTCAGACCGTAACCGGACCATCGTTAAACGGTAAACCGGTTAATGAAACATCCGAATGTAAACCAATAACAACATATGGTAGAAGCAAGTTAGAGGAAGAAGAATTATCAAAAACCTTTATGGACAAATTACCTATAACAATTTGCAGAGCACCTGCAGTTTTTGGTGAAAGAGATACTGAGATTCTGATATTCTTTAAAACTTTTAATAACGGGTTAATGACGACGATCGGATTTAACAGAAAGTTGCTCAGCCTAATACATGTTATTGATCTAGTTTACGGTTTTTACCTTGCGGCCGTATCTCAAAAATCAGCAAAAGAAATATACTTTATAAGTTCGGAAAAATTTTACACATGGGAAGAAATTGGTAAAATAACTGCAGGTGTATTAAATAAAAAACCTGTTAAAGTAAAGGTTCCCCATTTTGCAGTTTATACAATAGCTGCTATTGCCCAGTTCTTTGCTGCCTTCAGCAGTAAACCTGCAACGTTAAACATTGAAAAGGCAAAAGATATAACACAAAAGGCCTGGATATGCGATACTTCCAAAGCCATAAAGGATTTGGGTTATAAACAGAATATTACCATTGAAGAAGGAATTAAAAGAACTTGTGATTGGTACAGAGAGATGAAGTGGTTGTAAAATTGTTTAACTGCTTAATTGTCCAATTACCTAATTATTTAAAACAATTTAACAATACAACAATTTAGCATTTCCTCCAAAGGCATATTTAACTCTATAACAGATAAGGATATTTATATTCCCGTAATGCATGAAGATTTAGTTATTTTTGGCCCCTTCTTTAATCCATGTAATAACTCCTTGCACCTGGTTATTGGTAAGCGGTTTATAAGGTGATGTAGGCGGAGGCATAGCGGAAACACCCGGTTTACCTTCAATTGCCCAAACAAGACTGCTGTTATCGGGATATCCTGGAAAAACAACATTAGGATCTGCAGTAGTATTACTCCAAGACGTTAAATTAACTCCTCCGTCAACCTGTCCGTTGCCGTGGCAGTTAGTACACTTTAAATTTAATACCGGCTGAATATATTTTGAATAACTGACGTTTGAAGAGGGTATAACAATATTATCGAGCTGGTTGGCCGTGATCGAATCTTTACAGCCCCAATAAAAAGCAAAAGAGCCGATTAAAAAGATAAATAGGATGTTTAGTAATTTTTTCATTATAATTTAAAAAAAGTTAAAAGAAAATATTATAAGATTATATGTCAATCAATGCAGTAATTGTTCTTAACGAAAAATTTTAAATTTATATTTTAAAGATTAAAAATAAATTTGATTCAGAAAAATTTCTTCTTTATTTTTATTTAAATAAAATATGGGGCTATAGCTCATATGGGAGAGCGTCCCGATTGTAATCGGGAAGGTTATGAAGTTTCCTAAAGAAAAAGCTATAGCGAAGTAAAATAAAAAAATATATGGGGCTATAGCTCAGATGGGAGAGCGCTTGAATGGCATTCAAGAGGTCAGGAGTTCGATCCTCCTTAGCTCCACCAGGCTTCGTCCCGATAAATCGGGACTCCGCCCCGGCAGGCCAGATTTATTTATACCTTTAACTGAAGAACCAAAAATGTCCGACTTAATAAACATGAAGCCGGGCATTTTAGCATAAAATTTAAATGAACTTGTTGCAAAAAGGGAGCGGAAATATTATTTTTGAAAGCTAAATTTTTAGGGCCCGTAGCTCAGTTGGTTAGAGCAATTGACTCATAATCAATGGGTCGGAGGTTCAAGTCCTTCCGGGCCCACTAAAAAACCCTCGGAACGAAAAATTTCGAGGGTTTTTTGATTTTAGGACACATAACAGATTTGTCAAAATCGTCTATTTTGATCTAACTTACTCTAATTTGTACTTCAGTTTGTACTTCAGTTTTAAATGAGTTTTGATGTATATTTTGTTCCTTATTTACAGGCCGGACATATTTATTTAGTTCTTCCTTCATGAGTTCTATATCAATTCGATTATAAAATCTATCCGATGTTGTAGTATGGGCATGACCTACTAATTCAGCTACAACTGAAGCAGCCATCCGGCAGCGCCTCGCAATTGTAATAAATGTCTTTCTAAATATTCTAGCCGAATAGCTCTTTTCTGAAATATTAATTTGCTTACAATATCGATTGCAGGCTTTTCCTAAGTTTCCGATATTATTATAATCGAGCAAATTTCCTACTTTTACTTGATTCATTCGCTTCATAAGTATTTCAACAAGATCTTCGTGAAAAGCAACTTTCCGAAAAATTTTTCTTTTCGGCGAATAGTACTTTAGTTCTCTATTCTATAAATCAATATCTTTTATACCCATAGTAAGCATATCTGGACTTCCTAATCCGGTGTAAAAAGAAAGATAGATTAAAGTTTGATTTGATTATTTATTAAAACTTCGAGTTCGTTAATTTAGACCTTGAAGTTGCCCAATAGGACTTAATATTAAATTTATAATTGTTATATTACTCATATTCATTCAACAAAAAACTATATGACTTATGTATGGATTTAAAAGTTTGCTCCTGTTTTCATTTTTGTTCTTTTATAATTATGGAATATGCCAGCCGGATATTACGCCGAACAAAGTGGTTCCCACGAAAGCTCAAATTG